>DATHZU010000141.1:0-5062 GCA_035458445.1 Thermohalobaculum sp.
GAGCTGATGGTGGCGCTGCAATGCGGCGGCTCGGACGCCTGGTCGGGGATCACCGCCAACCCGGCGCTCGGCCATGCCTGCGACCTGCTGGTGGCCCAGGGCGGCACCGGCGTGCTGGCCGAGACGCCGGAGATCTACGGCGCCGAGCACCTGCTGACCCGCCGCGCCATCTCGCCCGAGGTCGGCCAGCGCCTGGTCGACCGGATTCTCTGGTGGGAGGACTACACCGCCCGCAACCACGGCTCGATGGACAACAACCCCAGCCCCGGCAACAAGAAGGGCGGGCTGACCACGATCCTGGAGAAGTCGCTGGGCGCGACGGCCAAGGGCGGCACCACGCCGCTGACCGGGGTATACAAATACGCCGAGCCCGTGACCGCGCGCGGCTTCACCTTCATGGACACGCCCGGCTACGACCCCGCCTCGGTCACCGGCCAGATCGCCGGGGGCTGCAACATCGTGGTCTTCACCACCGGCCGCGGCTCGGCCTTCGGCGCCAAGCCCTCGCCCTCGATCAAGATCGCCACCAACACCGAGATGTACCAGCGCATGACCGAGGACATGGACCTGAACGCCGGCACCATCATCTCGGACGGCGCAACGGTCGAGGAGGTGGGCCGCGAGATCTACCAGTTGATCCTACGGGTGGCCTCGGGCGAGCAGAGCAAGTCCGAGGCGCAGGGGCTGGGAGACTTCGAATTCGTGCCGTGGCAGATTGGGGCGGTGATGTAGGGGGTATTAGATGGCTAAAACCCACCGATACGAGCGAGAGCATGCGCGGAGCGTGGTGGGTTGGCACGCACCCTACTTTCTTTGACGCAAAACGGATCCATTCGATGGAGAAGCGATGAGCAATCGAGTGTCAATTGTGAAGGCAGACAAATCTTACGCCCGTACGTGGATCACGTTCAGAGCGCTGCTTCTGCTTGCAGTCCCCTCCTTGGCGGCATGTTCAGCTGTACTTCGGACCCCGGAAGATCTGCGTTCAAGCCAGCCCGCGCAGAGCTATCAATTTACGGTAGATCGTCAAACCGTGGTCGAATGTCTTCTGCCGCATCTTGATAGAATCGAGCCATTCAATCTTGGGGCAGGAGCGACTCGCCCTCCAACGGTCAGGAACCTCAAGAGCGACACGCAAATTCTGGCGATGGACGAAACCATTGCCCTCTACGTCATTGACGTAAAGGAAATGATGCCGATCGGCACTCAAGCGTCTGCATATGTGAATCAAAGTTTTGGGAAAAGGATAGACCCAAAGATTCATGCAGCCATGCGAGCGTGCGGGGGGAACTGATCGATTATTCGCAGCGAGTAGGGTGGGTGCTTTGCACCCACCGTCTTCAATGCCGCCCCCATGACGGTGGGTTCAGAGAACCCACCCTACGCCCCTGTGCTCAGGGGGCATGCTCAATTTCGTGCACATTTTACAAATCGAATGAAATCAGACGGTTAGCATAGTGTGCAAGCTTGCACATCACCCCCGCGCCGCCTTCATCAACCGATACTCCCGCCAGATCGCGTACAGCCCCGCCCCCACCGTGACGCCCATACCCAGGATCACGATCCCAGCCACCGGCTCGCCGAAGACGAAGGCGCCGATGGGGATGGCGAAGACCATCTGCAGGTAGGTGAAAGGCTGGATGCGCACCGCCTCGGTCGCCTCCAGCGCCCGGATCAGGCAGTAATGGCCGTAGATCGCCACCCCGGTGTGGAACAGCAGCCAGCCCCAGTCCGCGGGCGCCATCGGAACCCAGTAGAACGGCCCCACCAGCGTCAGCCCGCCCGCGCCTGCCACCGCCAGCCAGAAGAAGGCCGGGATCGCCGAGCCATCGGCCCGGCTGACCATGCGGGTAGTGGTGGTGTAGGCCGCCATCATCAGCGCCACGCTCAGGGCGATCAGCGCCTCGGGCCGGAACATGTCCACCCCCGGGCGCAGGATCATCATCACGCCCGCGAAGCCCACCACGATGGCGGCGCCCCGGCGCCAGCCGACCCGCTCGCCCAGCAGCGGGATGGCGATCAGGGTGGCCAGCAGCGGATGGACCGAGAAGATCGCATGGGTCTCGGCCAGCCCCAGCCGGTCGAAGCTGATCACCACGATGACGATCTGCGCCGCCAGCAGCAGGCCCCGGAACACCTGCATCAACGGCATCCTCGAGCGCGCCGCGCCCCGGATGCCGCCGGGCCGCCGCGCCACCCACAGGATGACGAAGACCGCGAAGATCCAGAACCGGACCATGATGAAGAACTGCGGCGGGTACAGCCCCGCCAGGTATTTCGAGCTGGCGTCCTGCAGCGCGAACATCACCATGGCGATCAGCACGAAGCGGATGCCGAGGGCGGGGTTCGAGGACCAGGCGGTCATGGCGCAATGCGCCCACCGCCCGTCATTCCCGCGCAGGCGGGAATCTCTCCACACGCTTCCGGAGATCCCCGCCTGCGCGGGGATGACGGAGCGCCGGGATGGGCCACCCTCAGAAGAACGCCTGCAGCCCGGTCTGGGCGCGGCCCAGGATCAGGGCGTGGACGTCGTGGGTGCCCTCGTAGGTGTTGACCGTCTCCAGGTTGATCATGTGGCGGATCACCTGGAACTCGCCCGAGATGCCGTTGCCGCCGTGCATGTCGCGGGCCATCCGGGCCACGTCCAGCGCCTTGCCGCAGGCGTTGCGCTTGACCAGGCTGATCATCTCGGGCGCGAAGCGGCCCTCGTCCATCAGCCGCCCGACCCTGAGCGAGCCCTGCAGGCTCAGCGCGATCTCGGTCTGCATGTCGGCCAGCTTCTTCTGGAACAGCTGGGTCTGGGCCAGCGGCTTGCCGAACTGCTTGCGGTCCAGCCCGTATTGCCGCGCCGCGTGCCAGCAGAACTCGGCCGCGCCCATGGCGCCCCAGCTGATCCCGTAGCGCGCCCGGTTGAGGCAGCCGAACGGACCCTTCAGCCCCTCCACATTGGGCAGCAGTGCATCCTCGCCCACCTCGACATTGTCCATGACGATCTCGCCGGTGATCGAGGCGCGCAAGGAGAGCTTGTTGCCGATCTTCGGGGCGCTGAGGCCCTTCAATCCCTTCTCCAGCACGAAGCCGCGGATTTCCCCGTTATGGGCATCCGACTTGGCCCAGACCACGAAGACATCGGCGATGGGCGAATTCGATATCCACATCTTCGAGCCGTTCAGCACATAGCCGCCCTGCACGGCCGCTGCCCGGGTCTTCATGCCGCCGGGGTCGGAACCCGCATCGGGCTCGGTCAGGCCGAAGCAGCCGATCCACTCGCCCGAGGCGAGCTTCGGCAGGTACTTCAGCCGCTGCTCCTCCGAGCCATAGGCGTGGATCGGGTACATCACCAGCGAGGACTGCACCGACATCATCGAGCGGTAGCCCGAGTCGACCCGCTCGACCTCGCGCGCGATCAGCCCGTAGGACACATAGCCGGCGCCCAGCCCGCCGTATTCCTCCGGAATGGTGACGCCCAGGAGCCCCATCTCGCCCATCTCGGCAAAGATCGCCGGGTCGGTCTTCTCCTCGGCATAGGCCTCGATGATACGGGGCTGCAGCTTTTCCTGGGCATAGGTCCGCGCGGCGTCGCGCAGCATCCGCTCGTCCTCGGTCAGCTGGTCCTCGAGCAGGAACGGGTCGTCCCAGATGAAACGCGCACCCTTGGCGGCGGCGGGGTTCTGGCTGTTCATGGCGGCTACTCCTGGCAGAAATCTGCGCGGACACTAGCGCCGGGGCCGGGCCTCGGCAACCGGCGGCGCAGCACGGACGTGATGGAGCGCCCCGGCGCGGGCGATGCGGCAATTTGCCCGAGGGCCACAGTCAGCGCAGGCGGCGGAACTCGGTCACCTTGCCCGGCCCGCGCGCCCAGACCACATGGCGCCCCGGATCGGCGCGCTGCAATATCCCGACCGCGGCAAGATCGCTGAAGCCCGGCAGGGCCGACAGCGCCTCGGGCAGGCGGTTCGCGCCCTCGGCATCTGCGGGGATGGCCAGCGCCTCGCCGATGCCGCCGACCAGCCGCCAGACCGGGTTCCGGGTGCCTGGAACCAGGTAGATCTCGACCCGCTCGATGTCGTCCAGTTCCAGAAAGCCCCCGTGGTGCGGCCCCATATAGCCGATCTCGCGTTCGCGGATGATCGCGACCCCGGCGCCGGTCACCGGGCGCGCGGCCAGCGCGCCCAGCACCGCGGCGCGCAACCAGAACAGCCCCAGTGCCCCGGCGCCGAGCGCGAACCAGCCAAGGACCGAGCCCCCGGCGACCCCGGCGACGCCCCACCATCCGGCCAGGGCGACAGCAACAGCGGCGGCTGCCGCCTCGGCCCACCGGCTCAGCGCCGCAACCGCCTCGGGCCGCAGGAAACTCACTGCCAGTCTCCCAGCACCGCCTGCCACAGGCTCAGCGCCGCAACCGCCGCGGTGTCGGCGCGCAGGATGCGCGGGCCAAGCGAGACCGCATGGGCGTAAGGCAGCGCCGCCAGCCGCGCCCGCTCCTCCGGGCTGAAGCCGCCCTCGGGGCCGATCAGCACCGCCCAGGGACCCGCTCCGGCCCGCTCCAGCACCCGCGCGGCCGGCGCGCCGGCGCCGCTCTCGTCGCAGAACATGAGCCGCCGGGCGGGGTCCCAGCCGCCGAGCAGGGCATCCAGGGTCGTTGGCTCGGCGACCTCGGGCACCGAAAGCAACCCGCATTGCTCGGCGGCCTCGACCGCATGGGCGCGCAGGCGCCCTGCATTCACCCGCTCGGAATTGGTGAAGCGGGTGAAGACCGGCAGCAGGCGTCGGCACCCCATTTCGGCGGCCTTCTCGGCAATGAAATCGGTGCGCGCCTTCTTGATCGGTGCGAAGACCAGCCAAAGGTCGGGGGGTTGGCTCTGCGGCAGGGTCTGCGTCCGGCAGACCAGCGTGGCACCGCGCTTGCCGGCCTCGGCCACCTCGGCCAGCCACTCGCCGTCGGCGCCGTTGAACAGCAGCACCTTGTCCCCCGGCCCCTGCCGCATCACCGTGGTCAGGTAATGCGCCTGGTCGCGCGCCAGAGCCACCTCGCTGCCGCTCGCCAGCCCGGACTCGACGA
>DATHZU010000142.1:0-5345 GCA_035458445.1 Thermohalobaculum sp.
CGGTATCGATCAGCGCCGACGAAATGATCGTGAGCGAGCCGCCTTCCTCGATATTCCGCGCCGCGCCGAAGAAACGCTTGGGGCGCTGCAACGCGTTGGCGTCGACGCCGCCGGTCAGGACCTTGCCGGAGCTCGGCACCACGGTGTTGTAGGCCCGACCCAACCGGGTGATCGAATCGAGAAGAATGACCACGTCGCGTCCATGCTCGACCAGCCGTTTTGCCTTTTCGATCACCATCTCGGCCACCGCCACGTGCCGGGTGGCCGGCTCGTCGAAGGTCGAGGACACCACCTCGCCCTTCACCGAGCGCTGCATGTCGGTCACCTCCTCGGGCCGCTCGTCGATCAGCAGCACGATCAGGTAGCATTCCGGATGGTTCTTCTCGATCGAATTGGCGATGTTCTGCAGCAGCACGGTCTTGCCGGTGCGCGGTTGCGCCACGATCAGGCACCGCTGCCCCTTGCCGATCGGGGCGACCAGGTCGATGATCCGGGCCGAGCGATCCTTGATGGTCGGGTCCTCGATCTCCATCTTGAAGCGCTCGTCCGGATAGAGCGGCGTCAGATTGTCGAAATGCACCTTGTGGCGCGCCTGTTCCGGATCCTCGAAATTGATCGTGTTGACCTTCAGCAGGGCGAAATACCGCTCGCCGGATTTCGGCGCCCGGATCGGGCCTTCCACCGTGTCGCCGGTCCGCAGCGCGAAGCGCTTGATCTGGTTCGGGCTCACATAGATGTCGTCCGGTCCCGGCAGATAGTTCGCCTCCGGCGAACGCAGGAACCCGAAGCCGTCCTGCAGCACCTCCAGCACACCGGAGCCGATGATCTCGACCTCGTGGTCCGCCAACTCGCGCAGGATCGCGAACATCATGTCCTGCTTGCGCAGGGTCGAGGCGTTCTCCACCTCCAGTTCTTCGGCGAGGGTCAGCAAGTCGGTCGGGGATTTAGCCTTTAGGTCGGAAAGTTTTTGTACGGTCATGTCTCGGTCCATGGGCGCCGGGTGCGGAAACCAGATCGGGGGATGCCGGATCGGGAGGCGGGCAGCGGAACAGGAGGCCCCGCGCGCGAGCAAAGACGGCAGGACGCCGCCGGTCGCGCTTCCTTAGACCCAGAACCCTGTCACTGTCAATTTCCGATTGCTGCCACCGGCCCGGCGCGCCGCTGGCAGCATCAGAACGGCCGCACGATCACCATTATCACAATCCCGATCATCAGCACCGTCGGCACCTCGTTTGCCAACCGATAGTAGCGGCCGGACCGGGAATTTCGGTCCTCGGCGAAGGCCTTCCACCAACGCACCAGCGCATGATGGTAGGCGGTCATGGCGACCACCAGTACCGCCTTCACATGTACCCAAGGCTCGGACCAGTCGATTATCCCCGGCGTGAAGACGAGCATCAACCCAAACACCCAGACAGCAATGGAAGCCGGATTCATGATTACTTTCAGGAGCTTGCGCTCCATCACCTTGTAAGTTTCGCTCATCTCGCCCGGCTCCGCCGCTCGTTCCGCGTGATAGACGAACAGCCGCGGCAGGTAGAACAGCCCCGCCATCCAGGCGATGACCGCGATCACGTGCAGCGCCTTGGTCCAGGGATAGACCGCGCTCAGGAAATCGCCCACAGCCTCCATGCCGCCGCCCCCTCAGTCCTCGCGGATCGCCCGCAGCAACAGCTCGACATTGCGCGGATCGGCATCCGGCGTGATCCCGTGCCCCAGGTTGAAGATATGGGGCGCTCCGCGCATCGCCGCGACGATCCGCCGGGCCGTCCCTGCAAGCGCCTCGCCGCCGGTCACCATCAGCATCGGGTCGAGATTCCCCTGCAGCGCCACCCCGGCGCGCCCCGGGCCCGGCGACATCTCGCGCCGCGCCCAATCCAGCGGCACCGCGCTGTCCAGCCCCACCGCATCGACCCCGGTGGTCCGGGAAAAACCCGGATACATCGCCCCGGCGCCGCGGGGAAATCCGATCACCGGGACATCCGGGTACCGTATCTTCAACGCCGCGGTGATCCGTCTCGCCGGCTCCACGGCAAAGCGCACGAACATCTCCGGTGCCAGCGAACCGGCCCAGCTGTCGAAAAGCTTCACTGCCTCGGCCCCGGCTTCGATCTGCCGGCCAAGATAATGGACCGTCGCCTCGGTCACCCGGTCGATCAGCATCGCGAAGCCGTCGGGATCGCGGTACATCCAGTCCCGTGCCGGTCCCTGGTCAGGGGTGCCCCGCCCCGCCACCATATAGGTCGCCACCGTCCAGGGCGCTCCAGCAAAGCCGATCAGCGCCACGTCTTCCGGCAATGACCGCGAAAGCCGCGCCACGGTTTCATAGACCGGCGCCAGGGTAGCATCGATTTCATCCACCGGCTTCAGCTTTCCCAGCCCGGCACGGCCGATGACCGGATCCAGGCGCGGCCCCTCGCCCTCGACAAAACGCAGCCCGACCCCCAGCGCCTGCGGAACCAGCAGGATATCCGCGAACAGGATCGCCGCGTCGAATCCGAACCGGCGGATCGGCTGCAGGGTCACTTCTTCCGCCAATTCCGGCGTATAGCAGAGATCCAGGAAGCTTCCCGCTTTCTCCCGGGTCTTCCGGTATTCCGGCAGATACCGCCCGGCCTGCCGCATCAGCCATACCGGAGGAACATCCAGAGCCTCACCTTTCAGGACTCTCAGCAGCTTTTTCATCCAGGTTCCCGCTGTTCCCCTCTCTATAAGGATAGAGAGAAAAGAGGTTGTTTTGTCAGTAGGACGGTGAGTAACGGGGATTACCGTATCCCGAAAAGGATTCACAGGCTTATCGACAGACCGGGCCGGCCACCTTCGGCGTCTGACCAGGCCGATTTCCGGTGCACTGGCTTGAGGGCGTTTTTTTGTTATTTGTTTCCAGAACGTTGTCCCCTGATTCTTCAGGTGCCTGAGCGGATCGCGCCGGCGGCCTGCGGCGATCGGTCCGGCCTTGCCCCAGTTTTCCACATCCGGAAACCCCGCGGTTGAATCCCTGCCCACAGGTGGATCGATCCAGGCTTTCCCCCAGGCTCCGACGCTGCGGACGCTTGCCACGAAACAGCCAAGCGCTTTTCCCGGATTTCTCCCGCACTCCGTCCACAGCCCGGTCGATCGGGCCTTTCGCCCTGCCCGGTTTCGCTGCATCCTCGCGAACGACACCGGACCCGCGAGACGAGGCCATGACCGCTCGGACCCACCATCTCCACCTGATCTCCGACTCGACCGGCGAAACCGTCCATGCATTGGCCCGCGCTGCGCTGGCGCCGTTCCAGGACGAGGTCGACGTCCAGCTTCATCTCTCCGTGTTTCTGCGCAGCGAGCGCGACCTCAAGGCGGCGATGGCGCTGGTCAAGGCCAATCCCGGCCCGGTCTGGCTGACCATGGTCGATTCCGCCATGCGGGCCAAGGTCGAGGCTGCCTGCGCGGAACTCGGCGTCGAGACGGTGGCCATCCTCCGCCCGCTGATCGCGATGCTCGAACGCCTGACCGGCCGGTCGCCCAGCCCCAAGCCCGGCATGCAGCACCGCATCACGGAGGACTATTTCGACCGGGTCGCGGCGCTGGATTACGCGATTTCCAGCGACGACGGTGCATTGGGGGCCCGGTTGCAGCGGGCGGATGTGATTCTGACTGGCATCAGTCGTACCTCGAAGACGCCCACCTGCATCTATCTTGCCTATCGCGGCGTCAAAGCCGCCAATGTGCCGCTGGTTCCCGGCCGCGAGCCGCCGCCCGAGCTGTTCGTGGCCATGGCCGGCGGGATCCCCGTCGTCGGCCTCACCGCCAGCCCCTCGCGGCTGATGCAGGTGCGCAGCCAGCGGCTCGAGAGCCTGGGCCAGGCATCGCTGACCCAGTCCGGCGCCACCGAATATGCGGATCTCGACCGCATCCGCACCGAGGTCGCCGATGCGCGCCTCTTCTTCCAGCGCCACCAGATTCCGGTCATCGACGTCACCCGGCGCTCGATCGAGGAGACGGCGGCGGAGATTCTCGCGGTGCTGCGCGCGCGCCGCGAGGGCACGGCGGTGACACCATGACGGCGCAGCTGATCCTGGCCAGCGCCAGCCCCGCACGCCTCGCCATGCTGACTGCCGCCGGCATCGCCGCCGAGGCCGTGCCCGCCCGCATCGACGAGGCCGCGGTCAAGACCGCCATGCTGGCCGAGGCCGCCCCGCCACGCGACATCGCCGACAGGCTGGCCGAGCTGAAGGCGCTCCGAGTCAGCGCTCGCCGCCCCGCCGCCCTTGTCCTCGGTGCAGACCAGGTGCTGGTGGCGGGTGATCGCCTCTTCGACAAGCCGGCGACGCTGGCCGACGCCCGCGCCCAGCTTCAGGCGCTCCGCGGCCAGACTCACCGTCTGCTTTCGGCCGCTGTCCTCGCGCTCGGCGGTCAGCCGATCTGGCGCCATGTGGGCACCGCGATCCTGACGATGCGGCCGTTCTCGGACGCATTCCTCGACGACTACCTGGCCTGCGTCGGCGATCTGGCCATGACCTCGGTCGGCTGCTATCACCTCGAGGGACGCGGCGCCCAACTGTTCGCCCGGGTCCAGGGCGACTATTTCACCATCCTCGGGCTGCCACTGCTCGAGCTGCTCGGAGTCCTGCGCGCGAGGGGAGCCTTGATCGAATGACCGATATCGCCGCCCCCCAACCGGTCGCCGAGACGGCCCCTGAAGCCGACGACCGGCCGCTGCTCGCGGGCGTGATGGGCTGGCCGGTGAAACATTCCCGTTCGCCGCAGCTGTTCGGCCACTGGTTTGCCCGGCATGGAATCGCCGGCGCCTATGTGCGCCTCGCCGTGCGCGCGGCGGATTTCGAAATGGTGCTGCGGGCGCTCCCGAAGGCGGGATTCCGCGGCGTCAACGTCACGCTGCCGCACAAGCTCGCCGCCCTGGCGCTGGCCGACCGCGCGACGCCGTCGGCCCGGGCTATCGGCGCCGCGAACACACTGACATTTCAGGCGGACGGTACGATCTTCGCCGACAATACCGACGGTTACGGCTTCATCGAGAATGTCCGGGCCGGCGCGCCGAACTGGCGCCCGGCTTCCGCGCCGGCGCTGGTGCTGGGCGCGGGCGGCGCGGCGCGGGCGATCCTATTCGCGCTTCTGGAGGCCGGTGTTCCTGCCATCCGCCTCGCCAACCGCACAGCAGCCAAGGCCACCGAGCTCGCGGCGCATTTCGGCCCGCGGGTGCAGGTCGTGGGCTGGGAGGACCGGAGCGACGCCGCTGGCGGCGCCGGATTGATCGTCAACACCACCAGCCTCGGCATGACCGGCAAGCCGCCGCTGGAGATCTCGCTCGACGCCGCGCCTGACACGGCCGTCGTCACCGATAT
>DATHZU010000143.1:0-4624 GCA_035458445.1 Thermohalobaculum sp.
ATGCAGTGGGTCAGCCGTGCCGGGCCGAGGCGGATCTGGGTCACCTTCAGCCCGTCGCCCACTTCCATCAGCACGTTCTCGTCCGGGATCTCCAGCCCGTCGAACACCAACTCGCAGTGGCCGCCATGCTCCTCCGGCCCCCTCGGCCCCGGTGATGAACCATTTGCGCCCCTGGATGCGCCAGCCGCTGTTGGTCCGCGTCGCCCGGGTCAGCATCATGGTGGGGTCCGAGCCGGACCCCGGATGCGGCTCGGTCATCACGAAGGCCGAGCGCATCTCGCCGGCGATCACCGGCTTCAGCCACCAGTCCTTCTGCGCCGCGGTGCCGACCTGGGCCACCAGCCGCATGTTGCCGTCGTCGGGCGCGGCGCCGTGGAAGCACAAGGGCCCGAAGACCGAGCGGTTCATCTCCTCATAGGCCGCCGCCAGCCCGACGAAGGGCAGGCCCAGGCCCCCCAGCTCCTTCGGCACGTTCGGCGCCCACAGCCCCAGCGCCTTCACCCGCTCGCGGATCGGCTTCAGCACCTCCAGCGGGATGTTGCCGTGGTCGGCGAAGTTCGCCGGGTTCTCCTCCAGCGGCAGCACCTCGCGGTCGACGAATTCGGCGACGGCGGCGCGGTAGGCCTCGCAGTCGGGGGGCAGGGTGAAGTCCATTTGCGTGTCCTCACAACGGGCGGACAAGATGCCCGCCGTCGACGGGCAAGGTCACGCCGGTGATATAGGCGCCCGCGTCGCCCAACAGCAACTCCAGCGGGCCGTCCAGGTCCTCGTAACGCCCGAAGCGCCGCATGGGAATGGCCTTGCGCAGTTTCTCGCCTTCGGCGCTGGCCAGGAACGCGTCGTTGATCTCGGTCGGGAAGTAGCCGGGCGCCAGCGCGTTGACGCGGATATTGTAGCGTGCCCATTCCAGCGCCAGGCTGCGGGTCAGATGCACCACGGCCGCCTTCGAGGTGGCATAGGCCGCGACCCCGGTGCCGGTGCCGAAGCCGAGTATCGAGGCGGTGTTGACGATGGCGCCGCCGCCGCCGTCGGCCATCACCCGCGCCGCCGCCTGGGCCACCCTGAAGACGCCCGACAGGTTGGTGTCGATCACCTTTTGCCAGTCATCCTCGGCCATCTCGATGGCCCGCCCGCCCCAGGCGACACCGGCGTTGTTGACCAGCCCGTCCAGCCCGCCCAGCGCGTCTGCCGCCGCCGCGATGCCGCCCGCGACCGAATCCGGATCGGAGACGTCCATCGTCACCGGCACGATCCGGCCCCCGGCGCGCTCGGCCAGCGCCTCCAGCGCCCCGGCGCGCCGCGCGGCCGCCGCCACCCGCGCGCCCTTCGCCGCCAGCATCCCGGCCATATGCGCGCCCAGGCCGCTGGAGGCGCCGGTCACCAGAATCCGCATCTCCGCCAAATTCATCCGCTTTCCTCCGCACAACGCAGCCCGCCCGAATTTTCCTTTCACAATGGCAGTTTATCAAGAGCCCTCGGGCCGGTAACATTGGCGTCCAAAAATTTTTTCGGAGATTCTTCAATTGATGGCAGAAGAAAACCGAAAATCGCGTGTTATCTCCCAAAGACCGTGTGCTGCGTTGTGTTGCCAGGGAGGGTAATCGTGAACGTTGTTACAAGCATCGAAAGTCAAGGCATGGACCAGGCTGTGCGCCAGATTGGCGATGGATGGAGTCTTCTTATTGTCTGGGCGGCATTGCAGGGAACGACTCGCTTTGACTGTTTCCAGCGCAGATTAGGCGTCGCGCGGAACATCCTTTCGAACCGGCTGAGCAAGCTCGTCGACGCTGGCGTCCTGGCCAAGCGTCCCGTGCAGTCCGGCGGCCGGCGCCTCGAATATTGCATCACCCAGCGGGGCGAGGCACTGCGCCCGGCGCTGGAACTGATCGAGGGCTGGGGGAAGGACGCTTCGATCGAAGGCATGCGCAGCTGACGCTCGGAAGCTTTCCAAAAATCACCGATAACGCTCCAGCACCGTTGCGGCGGTGTCCAGCGTGACCGCCTGCGCGGCCAGCTCCCTGGCCGCGTTGTCGCAATCCTCCTTGCTCTCCGGAAAGCCGTCGGCACAGCGCACGGTCATGCGCAGGACCGCCTTCTGCGCCGTGACTTCTGCCTTGTAGCTGTCGAAGCGGCCTGACATCTGGGCGGCGGCGATGCCCTCGGCCACTTCGGGACAGGAAACCCCCTGGCCCCGCAGCGCCAGCGACAGCGCGCGATCCGAGGCAGGCGCCAGGCACAGCTTCCAGATCACATCCAGTTGCACCGCCGGAAACAGCCGCATCACCGTGCGGAACCGGTCCGGCAGCGAGACGTAGCCGTTGCGCACCCCGGTCGGGTCCCAGAACTCGTACGAGGCGAGAAAGCCGTTCGCCGCGATCCGTCTGGTGTCGTTGCGGGGCGCCGGGACGAATTCCGGCCCCGGCTGCGGCAGCGACAGGCTCGCGCGCACGAAATTCATCTTGCGCCCGGCCGGGAAGTCCAGGTTTCCGTCGGCGTCCACGGGCACGATGGTGATTTCGGCGCCGAAGGGCAGCGGATCGACGCGCATCAATACGGTGCGGCCGTCCATGTCCAGGACTGCCTGCGCCGAATCGCCCTCGCGATCGGCCTTGAACTCCTGGCTGTTGCCATGCGCGTCGAAAAACGTGCCGGTAAATCCTTCGGGATCGGGCTGGATCTCGATCGAGACCCCGGCCGCGTCGTCGACCCCGTAGAAGGTTCCCTGCATGTCCACGGCCCGCGCCGCCGGCACCTGTGCCGCGAGGACAAGAATGGCCAGGACCAGGCTTGCGGACAGGTCGCGGAACGTCATATGTCGCTTTTGCCTCCGATTTTGCAGCGGTCGCGCTATACTCATAGCAAAGCGCGCGCGCCCTTGCAGGGAAATCAAGCGCCCGGACCGGAACGGCACCAGACTGGGACAGGGAGTTTCCACCGATGGATTGGGACAAGCTGCGGGTCTTCCATGCCGTCGCAGATGCCGGCAGCCTGACCCATGCGGGCGAGCAGCTCCATCTCAGCCAGTCGGCCATCAGCCGCCAGATCCGCGGGCTGGAGGAGCAGTTGCAATCGACCCTGTTTCACCGGCACGCCCGCGGCCTGCTGCTGACCGAGCAGGGCGAACTGCTGTACGAGGCGACGCTCAGCATGACCAAGCGGCTGAACGCCGCCGCCGCCCGCATCCGCGATTCGAAGGACGAGGTCCATGGCGACCTGCGCGTCACCGCCACCGCCGGCTTCGGCACGCTGTGGCTGGCGCCGCGGCTGCACAAGCTGTTCGAGGCGCATCCGAACCTGTCGGTCAACATGATCCTGACCGAGTCGATCCTGGACCTGCCGATGCGCGAGGCGGATGTGGCGATTCGCATGTCCAGCCCCCAGCAGGCCGACCTGATCCGCCGGCCGCTGATGGACGTGACCATGCGGCTCTATGCCTCCGAGGACTATCTTGCGCGCGCGGGCGCGCCGAAACAGGTCTCGGAACTGGCCGCGCACCGGGTGATCTCGTTCAGCCCGAATGCGCCGCAGCCGCACGAGGCCGCGGAGTGGCTGAAGCAGCATATTCACCCGCAGCGCAGCACGCATCTGATGATCAACAGCTATTTCGGGATCCTGAAGGCGGCGATCAACGGGCTGGGGGTTGCTGCTCTGCCGGACTACATCACCCGGGACTACCCCGAGCTGGTCAATATCATCCCCGACGAGGCCAGCCCGCCGATCCCGGTCTACTTCGTCTATCCCGAGGAGCTCCGCCGGTCGCAGCGGGTTCTCGCATTTCGCGATTTCATGCTCGACCAGATTAATCTTTTCAATAAAAATCAAGACGTTGAGCTTAGCGTTGCGTCTGGCGCATAGCGGGTTTTCACCCCTGCGACAGACCTGCAACTTGCATGCAGCGGGATACAGCACTAGATTATCTCTTGAAGCGCAGCCTCCCAGCCGCGCTTCAGGTTGTGATACCTCCCTGTTGAACTAGGCCGGGCCGCTTTGGTCCGGCTTTTTTTTGGTTCCGCGCTCCGGCGCGATGCCGCAAAGTCTGCGGCATCCGGAACCCGTTGCGGAGGCCTGCATGCCGCCACAGAATATCGTCATCCTGACCGGCGCCGGCATCTCGGCCGAGTCCGGGCTCGGCACCTTCCGCGACCGCGACGGCCTGTGGACCAGGTACGATCTCGCCGAGGTGGCGACGCCCGAGGGCTATGCCCGCAATCCCGATCTGGTGCTGGATTTCTACAACGCGCGCCGCGCCAATTGCCGCGAGGCCGCGCCGAACCCGGCCCATGCCGCCATCGCCCGGCTGCAGCAGGCGTTTCCCGGCCGGGTGACGCTGGTCACCCAGAACATCGACGACCTGCACGAGCGCGGCGGCTCGGCGCAGGTCCTGCACATGCATGGCCAGATCATGCGCGCGCTCTGCGCCGCCTGCGGGCATCGATGGGGCTGGGCCGGCGACATGACCCAGGCCGATGCCTGCCCCGGTTGCGCTTCCGCCGGCCGCGTCCGCCCTGACGTGGTCTGGTTCGGCGAGATGCCCTACGGCATGGAGGAAATCTGGGCCCGGATCGCCGCCTGCGACCTGTTCGTCGCCATCGGCACCTCGGGCTCGGTCTACCCGGCGGCGGGC
>DATHZU010000144.1:0-2568 GCA_035458445.1 Thermohalobaculum sp.
GATTGGACTCCTGATCGGCGCGCTGCACCATGTCCGCCGCAATGAGGCTCGGCTGCTGGAACTGCGGGCGGCGCGGCGCGGCGTTCCCGACGGCCCGGGAGAGCCGGCAGCATGACCGCGCAGCCCGGCCGCACGAGGCCCCCTCGGGCCCGCAAACGGCGCCGCCTCTACGCGGTGCTGGCGGGCCTGATCATGCTGGGCGGCGCGGCGGCGCTGGTGTTGTTCGCGCTGGAAGACAGTCTGGTATTCTTCTACAGCCCCAGTGACCTGCAGGCCAAACAGGTGAAGGCGGGACAACGCATCCGCCTCGGCGGGTTGGTTGCCGAAGGCAGCGTCAAGACCCTGCCCGACGGCGTGACGACCAGCTTCGTCGTCACCGATCTGCAGCAATCCGTGACGGTCCGGTTTCGCGGCGTGCTGCCCGATCTTTTCCGTGAGGGCCAGGGCGTGGTCGCCGAGGGCAAGCTGGACGCCGAGGGAAAATTCGACGCGTCCGAAGTCCTCGCCAAGCATGACGAGCAATACATGCCGCCGGAGGTGGCGGACGCACTGAAACGGTCCGGGCAATGGAAAGATCCGGTGAAAAAATAGCGGCAGTGCGGGGTCTGCGATACGCTGTATGATCACCCCGCAAGGAGACGAATAATGACGATCGAGGTCACACCCCTCTCGGAAGCGATCGCGGCGGAGATCACCGGTGTCGATGTCGCCAAGGCCGGGGATGAGGAGTTCCGCGACATTCACCGCGCGCATCTCGACCACGGCGTCATCGTCCTGCGCGACCAGCACCTGACCCCGGAACAGCAGATTGCCTTCAGCCGCCGGTTCGGCGACCTCGATTATCAGGTCCTCGACCAGTACGCCCTGCCCGGTTTGCGGGAAATCCTCGTGCTGTCGAACAAGAAAGCGAACGGCAAACCGCTCGGCCTGCCCGATGGCGGCCGCCGCTGGCATACCGACATGTCCTATAACGACGAACCGCCGCTGGGCTCGCTGCTCTATGGCCTGGAAGTGCCGCCCGAGGGCGGCAACACGAAATTCGCCAATATGTACGCCGCCTACGATGCGCTGCCCGAGGACCTCAAACGCACCGTCGCCGGGTTGCGCGCCGTCCACGACTATCAGCGGCACTACAAAAAAGCCGACGCGAAAAGCGGCGGCAAACGGGCCAAGCTGCGGGACGATCAAATCGAAAGCCTGCAGCCGGCGGTTCACCCGATCGTCCGGACCCATCCGGAAACCGGCCGCAAATCGCTCTATATCGACGAAGGCCATACGGTGGGAATCGACGGCATGGACGACGACGAAGCGGCGCCGCTGATCCGCCGCCTCTACGAACACAGTATTCAGCCGCAATTCGTCTACAGCCATTCATGGCGCCAGTTCGACCTGGTGTTCTGGGACAACCGATGTGTCATGCATCAGGCCCAGCCCTACGATCAGGACAAATATGTCCGCCACATGCACCGCACCACGGTGAAAGGGGATCGGCCGTACTAGAATGATTATCGAATTTGGACATTTCGCCCTGGTGCTCGCGCTCTGCGTCGCCGTGACTCAGGCGGTGCTGCCGATGGCCGGCGCGGCGCGGCGGCATGCCGGCTGGATGGCAGCCGGCAGTTCGGCGGCCGTGCTGCAGCTCCTGCTGATCGCGATCTCCTTCGCGGCGTTGACGCACGCCTATCTCACCAGCGATTTCACTGTCAAGAACGTCGTGATGAATTCGCATTCGTTGAAGCCGCTGATCTATAAAATTTCCGGCGTCTGGGGCAACCATGAAGGGTCGATGCTGCTCTGGGTGCTGATCCTGGCGCTGTTCGGCGCCTTGGTCGCGTTGTTCGGCGGCAACCTCCCGCCGACGCTGCGTGCCCGGGTGCTGTCGGTCCAGGCGATGATCGGTGTCGGATTCCTGCTGTTCATTCTGTTCACCTCCAACCCGTTCGAGCGGGTATTCCCGGCACCGGCCAACGGCAACGACCTGAACCCGCTGCTGCAGGATCCGGGATTGGCGCTGCATCCGCCGATTCTCTACGTCGGCTATGTCGGCTTCTCGATCGCCTTCTCCTTCGCCATCGCAGCCTTGATCGAAGGCCGCGTCGACGCGGCCTGGGCGCATTGGGTGCGGCCCTGGACATTGCTGGCGTGGTCGTTCCTGACCGCCGGTATCGCGCTGGGCAGCTGGTGGGCCTATTACGAGCTCGGCTGGGGCGGCTTCTGGTATTGGGACCCGGTGGAGAACGCATCCTTCATGCCCTGGCTTGTCGGCACCGCGCTGCTCCACTCGGCAATCGTGGTGGAAAAGCGCGACGCCCTGAAGAGCTGGACCATCCTGCTTGCCATCCTCACCTTTTCGTTGAGCCTGATCGGCACCTTCCTGGTGCGCTCCGGCGTGCTCACCTCGGTGCACGCCTTCGCGACCGATCCGGAACGCGGCGTCTTCATCCTGGTCCTGCTGGTCATTGCGGTCGGCGGCGGGCTCGCGCTCTATGCCTGGCGGGCGCCGCGGCTGGAGCCGGGCGGGCTCTTCGCGCCGGTCAGCCGCGAAGGCGCGCTCATGCTGAACAATCT
>DATHZU010000145.1:0-5535 GCA_035458445.1 Thermohalobaculum sp.
ATGGCGGGCGGGTCAATGCTCGGGCCGGCAAGACCCGCGCCGTGGTCTGAGGATGGCGGCGGCTCCCGACAGCACACGGCTGGCGCAGACACTGGCCGAACTGGTGCGCATTCCCAGCGTCAATCCCTTCGACGCGCCCCCGCGCGCCGGTCACCGCGAGCAGGAACTGGCCGAGCACCTGTTGGCCAGGTTCCGCGAGGCCGGGCTCGAGACCGGACAGCGCGAGGTCGCGCCGGGACGCCCGAACATCTGGGGACGGCTGAAGGGCACCGGCGGCGGACCGACGGTGATGCTGGCGGCCCATCTCGACACCGTCGGCGCCGAGGGCTACCCCACGGCCTTCGAGCCCCGGATCGCCGATGGCCGGGTCACCGGGCGCGGCTCCTGCGACATGAAGGGCGCCATCGCCTGTTATCTGGAGGTGCTGCACCTGGTCCGCGCTCGCGGCATCAAGCTCCCGGGCGATCTGATCGTCGCCGGGATCGTCGACGAGGAGCATGTGCAGATCGGCTCGGCCGAGATGGGCCGGAACGGCCCGCATGCGGATTTCGGCATCGTCGGCGAGCCGACCGGCCTGCAGATCTGCCCGGCGCACAAGGGGCAGCTGGGCGTCTTTATCCGCACCCGCGGCAAGGCCACTCATTCCAGCCGGCCCGAGAAGGGCATCAACGCGGTCGAGCACATGGGCGCGGTGATCCGGCACCTCTCGGGCCTGAATGCCGAGTTGCAACAGGCGGGTCCGCGTCATGACCTCTGCGGCACCGGACGGTTCTCGATGAACGTGATCCGGGGCGGCGCCTTCGTCTCGGGCATTCCGGACTTCTGCGAGATGGAGGTGGACCGCCGCTTCCTGCCGGGAGAGGACACGGCGGCGATCCTCGCCGATTATCGAGACCGGCTGGCGGCACTGGCGCGCGAGGTGCCGGGTCTCAACGCCGAGGTCTCGGAGCCCAGCCTGCTGGTCCCGGCGCTCGATGTGCCGGTCGACTCGCCGCTGGTCGCGGCGCTGGCCGGTGCGGTCGCCGCGGTCACCGGCGCCACGGCCGAGATCGCCGCCTTCCCGGGCGGCACCGACGCCCCGAATCTCGGTTTCCCCTGCGTGATCTGCGGCCCGGGCGATCTGGAACAGGCGCACAGCGCAAACGAATTCATCGAGGTGGCCCAGATGGCCCAGGCCAGCGAAATCTACCTCAAGGCAGTCATGACCCTGAACGGGCTGTCGGGCTGAACCCCGATAGCCAACAAGCGAGGCCAACCATGCCGGACGAAACCTGGCACTACCGCGCCTTCACTGCCGAGGAACACCACGGCCGAATCGCGCGGGCGCGGCAATTGATGGCCGAGAACGGTCTCGCCGCCTGCGTCTGTACCTCGCCCGAACTGCTCTACTACTTCACCGGCTACGAGGCGCACACCCATCACGCCATCGGGTCGCAGGCGATGGTCCTGTCGGCGGAGGGCGGCGTACCGCTGCTGATCCTGCGCGACGGCGACGTACCGCAGGCGGACGAGACCGTCGCGGTCGGGCGGCTGCGCCCCTTCCGGCTGGGTGCCCAGGACCTGGCCGGGCTGGTGCAGGCGGCGCTGGCGGAGATGCGGCTGCAGGGCGGTGCGGTCGGCGTCGATCTGTCCGGCCCGACGATGACCGGGGCTCTTGCGCTGTCGATCCGGGCCGCGCTGGATGGCCACGAGATTCGCGATTGCTGGCGGCTGCTGGGGCAGTTGCGCACGGTCCTTTCCGAGCCAGAGATCGTCTATCTGCGCGAGGCGGCCGGCTACGCGGATGCCGGGATCGACGCCTTCTTCCGGGCTGCCAGATCCGGCATTTCCGAGATCGAACTCGCTGCCGAGATCGAATATGCGATGCGCTCGGCGGGCAGCGACTATCCGGCGGTGCCGACCTGGATGGCCTCGGGTCCGCGGCAGCATTGCCAGCATGCGATGGCCTCGCCCCGCCGGCTGCGGCCGGGCGACCTGGTCCATGCCGAGTTCGCGGGCGTCGCGCGGCGCTATCATTGCGTGACCATGGGCTCGGCGGTGCTCGGCGAGCCCGATGCGAGGATGCGCGAGATGGCGGACGGCGCCATCGCTGCCTACCATGCAGGTCTGGCCGCGGCGCGAATCGGCGGCCGAATCGGCGATCTCGAGTCGGCTTACCGGCGGGCACTGGGCGAGCTTGGGCTCGGCGACTGTTGTCCGATGCGCTTTGGCACCGGACTGGCGGCGGCCTATCCGCCGGTCTGGGAGAACCAGATCACGATCCAGTACGAATGTGACGACCTGCTGCAGCCGGGAATGGCGTTCTACATCCACTCGTCGATGCAGTCGCTGGGCGACAAACACGGGATGCTGATGGGCGGGACCTATCTGATGACCGCAGAGGGGCCCGAGCGCCTGGACAAGGCGCCGATCGAGCTGGTCGTGCTGGCAAGCTGACCGAGCCGGTGCGCCGCCGCCCCTTGATCTGCGCCCGGCATGCCGCTCAGGAATTCACACTCCGTTTACTATTGTGTCGGCCAGGACCGCCGGCGTGAGCGGTCCCGGCGCTGAAGCGATCCACCCAGGATATTGCCTTCCCGTGCCTCGCATTTGATCAGAAAAGCGCAACAGAAAAGCTGGACACCGCCATTCTTGAATTAATATCAATGTTTTAGACAGCCTCCGCCCGGAGGGCACGTTGCGAGATCAGGGGAACGGCCCACGGCACCCAATGGCCAAAGACGACGCAAAAAGGCAATTGCCCGCGCGCATTTCGAGGGCGCTTCGATAACGCCCTCGACACTGCGCGTTAACCATTCGTTAACCATTTGAACCGACAAGTTGTCGCACACACACAGCACAAGGGGTGGCCGACCCTCAATATTATGAGGGCGGACCGTCGAGGAAGATTGAAGAAGCCCCTGCCTTCGGGCGGGGGCTTCTTTGCTGGCGGCACCCTGTGCCACGAGAGCGTGTCGCTTCCGACCTGATTCATCGCCTTTGAACCGTCATCCTCCGCGAAGGCGGAGGATCTCGCGCCGTTCATCGGATTCCCGCCTGCGCGGGAAGGACGGTGACTGCGATGCTGGCTCGGCCCAGGCTCGGCACGGCAGACACTGAACATCCTGCCCGGTGGCCGGGCCGGAGCGCGGGCGGTTTCGGATCCGCTCTGGATTTTGTGGCGTTTTCCGTTATTTTTTCCCCAAGCAGGGAGAAAATACGCGTTGGAAAGCTTCGGAGCGATACTGGCACGGGCCGCCGGGCTGATCCTGACCTGGGACCCTGACCTGGTCGAGATCATCGGGCTTTCCATGCGCGTCACCCTGACGGCCGTGGCGATGGCCTGCCTGATCGGCCTGCCTCTGGGCGCTGCGGTGGGGGCCTTCCGTTTTCCTGGGCGCGCGGCGATCGCCGTCGCCCTGAACGCGCTGATGGGGCTGCCGCCGGTGGTGGTGGGGCTGGTGGTCTATCTGATCCTCTCCGCCTCGGGCCCGCTCGGGGTCCTGGGGCTGCTCTACACGCCGACCGCCATGATCATCGCCCAGACCGTGCTGGTGACCCCCATCGTCGCCGCGCTGACCCGGCAGGTGGTCGAGGACCTGCACCGGGAATATGCCGAGCAGTTCCTGTCGCTGGGGGTCCGGCCGCTGGACCGGGTCGCGGCCCTGTTGTGGGATGGCCGCTACAGCCTGCTGACGGTGGCGCTGGCCGGCTTCGGCCGCGCGGTCGCCGAGGTGGGTGCGGTGATCATCGTCGGCGGCAACATCAACCATGCCACCCGGGTGATGACCACGGCCATCGCGCTGGAAACCTCGAAGGGCAATCTGGAACTGGCGCTGGCGTTGGGAGTGGTTCTGCTCGCGCTCGCGCTGGCGGTGAATGCCACGGTCATGGCGCTGAGAGTCTCGGCGGCGAGGTCGGCCTATGGCTGACGCCCCGCTGCTGGAAGCACGCCGCCTGGCCTATGATGCCGGCGGCGGGCGGCTGATCGATGGCATCGACCTGGCCGTTCGCCCCGGGCGGCGGCTGGTGGTGATGGGAGCCAACGGCGCGGGCAAGAGCCTGTTGCTGCGGCTCATGCACGGGTTGCTGGAACCGACCGGCGGCGCCGTGCTGTGGCAGGGGCGGCCGCTGGACCGGGCGGCGCGCCAGCGCCAGGCGATGGTGTTCCAGAGGCCGGTGATGCTCCGCCGCTCGGTGCTGGGGAACCTGCGCTTCGCCTTGTCGGTACGCGGCCTGGACCTGACCGAGCGGGCCCGGCGCGAGGCGGAGGCGCTGGAGCTTTGCCGCTTGACGGAACTCGCCCACCGGCCTGCGCGGGTGCTGTCCGGCGGCGAGCAGCAGCGCCTCGCCGTGGCGCGCGCGCTGGCCTGTGCGCCGGACGTGCTGTTTCTGGACGAGCCCACCGCCAGTCTGGACCCGGCCTCGACGCTGGCCATCGAGGAGTTGATCGGGGCCGCCCATGCGCGCGGCGTCACCGTGGTCATGGTGACCCACGACGCCGGCCAGGCCCGGCGGGTGGCGGACGACATCGCCTTCCTGCATGCCGGACGGCTGACCGAGGCCGGACCGGCGGCCGAGGTGCTGGACGCCCCGCGGTCCGAGGCGGCGAAGGCCTGGCTGGACGGGCGGCTGTATCTCGGGGCCTGAGCAACCGGATCAGCGGCTCATCGTCGAGGGCTTTGCTCCGCCTCCCGGCACGATTTCGGCCGGGCGACCTCGGCTGCAATTTCGCTCCCGTCCTGATCCGGCGGTGATGCGCCGATGCAGCGCAGCCGCGCCGGCCCTCTGCACCAAATCGCAACAAACAAACCACGGAACCGCAACACCTCCTCCCATGGCACTGCATGGCGCGGGCGTAGTCTTGCCGGCATGTCAAGCCTCACACCCCTCCGCTGTGCCCGCCTCCCGGTCTCCGCACCAGTCCCCTGGCCGGCGCTGGCCTTGGGCGGCGCGGCGCTGGTTCTGGCGCTCGACCCGGTGCGGTGGCTGGTCGGCAGCTGGACCGATCCGGCCTACGATTCCTCCGGTTACGTCGTCTTCGCTGCCGCGGCCGCGATGTTTCTGTGGAGCGTCACCAGCCCGGTGACGGCGCCACGCGGGAGCGAGCGGTCGGTCGCCTTCGCGCTCCTCGGCGCCTCCGCCGTGGTGCGCCTGGCCGGACAGGTGCTGGCGGTCAACATGCTCGGCGCGCTCTGCCTGGTGGCGGATGTCCTGGCCCTTGGGCTGCTCTGCCGTCTGGGACAGCGGAAGCGGGCGGTCTCGCCCGGCTGGCTGGCGGTCGTCTTCGCCTTCTCGCTGCCGCTCGAGCGGGTCCTGCAGCGCAGCATCGGCTACCTGCTGCAGGAGCTTTCGGCCGGCGGCGCCTGCGGGGTGCTGTCGGCGTTCTATTCCGATCTGGTCTGCCAGGGCGTGCGGCTGATCGTGAACGGCGCGGATGTGCTGGTCGACCTGCCCTGCTCGGGCGCCCGGACGCTGCTCCTCGGCCTGCTCGGCTATGCCGTCGCGGCGGCGCTCTGCCGCCCCTCGCCCGGCCGGGCGGCGGCCGGAGCGATG
>DATHZU010000146.1:0-3096 GCA_035458445.1 Thermohalobaculum sp.
CCTCCACATCGCCCGAAACCCCCAGCGCCGCCTGGGCGATCGCCGCGACCATCTCCTGGAACTGCGGGTTGCGGGCCACGAAGTCGGTCTCCGAGTTCACCTCGACCGCGACGCCGGCGCCGTCCTCCACGGCCACGCCCACCAGGCCCTCGGCGGCGGTGCGCCCGGCCTTCTTGTCGGCCTTGGCCAGACCCTTGACGCGCAGCAGGTCGACCGCCGCCTCCATGTCGCCGTCGGTCTCGGTCAGCGCCTTCTTGGCGTCCATCATGCCGGCGCCGGTCTTGTCGCGCAGCTCCTTCACCATGCTCGCGGTGATCGCCATAGCTCGTTCTCCATATACCTGCCCGCGCCAGTTACCCGGCCGCGGGGCTTGCAGTTCGGGGTTCGGAACACCGCGGCGGCAGATGCGCCGCGGTGCGAAACGGATTAGCCGGCCGGCTGCTCGGGTGCCTCGGCGGCCGCCTCTGGGGCCGCCTCAGGGGCCGCCTCGGGGGCAGCCTCGACCTCGGCCTTGGCCTTCTTCGCCTTGGCGGCCGGCTTGGCCGGCTTGGCCGGGGCTTCCGGCGCCGCCTCGGCCTCCAGCACCTCCTCGACCGGCACGTCTTCCAGCTCGCCCAGGTCGAAGCCGGCGGCGCCCAGCTGGGTCGCCATGCCGTCGATCACCGCGCGGGCGGCCAGGTCGCAGTAGAGGCCGATGGCCCGGCTGGCGTCGTCGTTGCCGGGGATCGGGTAGTCGACACCCTCCGGGTCCGAGTTCGAGTCCAGCACCGCGACCACCGGGATGCCCAGCTTCTTGGCCTCCAGGATCGCCAGATCCTCCTTGTTGGTGTCGATCACGAACAGCATGTCCGGCACGCCGCCCATCTCGCGGATGCCGCCCAGGCTCGCCTGCAGCTTGGCGCGCTCGCGCTCCAGGTTCAGCCGCTCCTTCTTGGTGAAGCCGGCGGCGCCGCCGTCCAGCTGCTCGTCCAGCGACTTCAGCCGGTTGATCGAGTTCGACACCGTCTTCCAGTTGGTCAGCGTGCCACCCAGCCAGCGGTGGTTCATGTAGTACTGGGCCGACCGCCCGGCCGCGTCCGCCAGCGCCTGCGCCGCCTGGCGCTTGGTGCCGACGAACAGGATACGGCCCCCCTTGGCCACGCAGTCGCGCATCGCCTGCAGGGCGGCGTCCAGCAGCGGCACGGTCTGGGTCAGGTCGATGATATGGATCCCGTTGCGGTCGCCATAGATATAGCGGCCCATCTTGGGGTTCCAGCGGTGGGTCTGGTGTCCGTAATGCACGCCGGCTTCGAGGAGCTGACGCAGAGAGAAGTCAGGCAGGGCCATCTTCCGTTTTCCTTTCCGGTTTCGCCTCGGCAGGGGTGAGAGCTTTTCGCCCAACCGGCGGACCTTTGGGGATGTCTCCCCCATCGGCCCAAACCCTGCCTGCGGATTTAGTGTGGGGCGCCTATAGCGGGGATTGGCGGGTGACGCAAGGGGGGCAACGTCACCAAGCTTCCGCCCGTTGGGCACCGCCGGGCAGCGCCCGCCCTCCCCCCGGCGGGCGCTTTGGCGATACGGCACGCAGCAAACGCGGCATGGATGCTTCAGGGCACAACCCCGCCCCCAGACAGCGACGCGCCCACCAGGCAGGGCGTTGCCCTCCGCGCATCACGGCATACCCACCCAACCCGCCGTCGTCCCGTGCGCTCCGCAGCATGGAACATGATGCGGTGCAGACCCGGGACCTCCTGCCTTCCGCCCTTCATCCCCGCATTGGCGGGCAGCCCAACCTTTGCTACCGTCACCCCATGACGAACGCGATTTCCATGGCCGAGAAACTGACCAAGGTTGTCCTCGGCATCACCAAGCTGACCATCGGCGAGACCCGCGTGGAGGCCCTCGGCGATATCGTGGACGTCGTCACCAATGCCGACTCGCTCTTCAAGGACCTCGCCGAGCCGGAACGCGACATCGCCCGCGGCCTTGTCGCCGCCGCCGAGGCCCGGCTGAAGGCCTTCGACGGCAAGCCCGGCTTCCCCGCCGACCAACTGAAAACCGCCAAGCTGCACATGGAGCAGGCGCTGGACCACTGCGTGCCCGCCCCCGGCACCCTCGCCCGCCACGACCTCGACCCGGCCCGCATCGCGCGGGCGATGATCGACGCCGCCACCGCCGTCGCCCCACAGGCCGAGTTCACCCTTTTCTATACGTCCGGCAAGCCTGAGTGGCAGTTCAGCCGCAAGTTCTTCCTGCAAACCGCCGAATCCTTCCTCGCCGACCTCCTGTCTAAGCCGGCAGCTGCAAACTGCCTCGCGACGGCGCTTTGGCGCGAAATCCTGCCGGTCGCGCACCGCACCGAAGACAAGGTGGACGTTCTCTCCGGCAAGATGGACCTGGTCCTCGAAGCCATCCTCGCCGGTCATGGCAACCGCGAGCCGATCGGCCTGACCCTGAAAGCGGCGCGCAACATCATCGCCCACTACCCGGGCGAGGACCCGCCCGACGACCCGGCTGAGATCGAGCGCCTGCTGATCGCCAAGGCCAAGGAATCCCAACTCCTCCGCGAGCGCCTCGCCGAACTCGACAACAGTGCCGATCTGGTGATCCGCGATCTGCTGCAAGCAGCCAGCGGCCTGATCGAGTCCGGCGACTACGATTCCGCCGAGGAAAAACTGATCGCCGCCGAGGCTCGTACTGACGAACTCAGAGCCCGCATCAGGTCGAAACGCGGAGACCTGGCGAATCTGCAGGGCAACTACCGAGAGGCTGCGTGGCATTACGCCACCGCCGCTGCAATTGCTGTGGCCGATCTTAACGCCTGCTGGCGCTATCAATTATGTCGCGCGAATACCCTCCGTGACCTAGGCGTTGAATTTGGCGATAAATCCGCGCTGATTGAGGCAGTCGATCTCTACCTAGAGACCGTCCTGCCTCTCGGCGCGCGCACGGAGAGTCCAGAGTGCTGGGCCACTTCCCAAAACAACCGCGGTATCGCGCTATTGAGCCTCGGCAACCGCGAAATGGGCATGGAGCGCTTAAACGAAGCGGTCGCCGCCTTTCGCTCAGTAACAACGATTTTCACCCGCGACGTCGCACCCCCCCACTGGGCTATGG
>DATHZU010000147.1:0-2187 GCA_035458445.1 Thermohalobaculum sp.
GAAGATCGCCAGCGGCAGGATTCCCGCCATCAGCAGGCGCAGCTTCTCGGCCATCGGAACGTTGCGTTCCTCGGCCGGCAGGGCGGGCCCCAGATGCGGCTGGAACCAGCAGCGGACGGTGATGTAGAGGACGAACAGCCCCGCCATCATCAGCCCCGGGAGAACGCCGGCCAGCCACAACTGGCCAACCGGCTGGCGCGCGATCATGGCGTAGAGCACCAGCACCACCGAGGGCGGCACCAGAATGCCCAGCGAACTGCCCGCCTGGATAACCCCGGTGACCATCTGCTTGTCATAGCCGCGCCGCAGCAGCTCCGGCAGCGCGATGGTTGCGCCGATGGCCATGCCCGCGACCGAAAGCCCGTTCATCGCCGAGATCAGCACCATCAGCCCGATTGTGCCGATGGCCAGCCCACCGTTCAGCGGCCCCATCCAGACATGGAACATCTTGTAGAGGTCGTCGGCGATCCGCGATTCTGACAGCACGTAGCCCATGAAGATGAACCTCGGCAGGGTCAGCAGCGGATACCATTTCATCAGCTTCATCGCCGAGGCGAAGGCCAGGTCGCCGCCGCCCCGGTCGCCCCAAAGCGCCAGCGCCGCGACCACGGCGACGAAGCCGATGGCGGCGAAGATGCGCTGCCCCGTCATCAGCATCAGCATCATCGAGGCGAACATGGTCAGGGCGATAAGCTCGTAGGACATCAGGCTTCCCCGCCCTCGAGCTCTTCATCCAGATCGATGCCCCGGATCGTGGCGATGTCGCGGAAGAAGATCGCCAGGGTCTGCAGGATCATCAGGACGATGCCGATGCACATCACGACCTTGATCGGCCACAGATAGGCCCGCCAGATGCCGGGCGCGCGCTCGCCGTACTGGATCGCGTATTCGGTGGACACGAAGCCGCCATAGAGCAGCACCCCCAGATAGAACAGCAACGTCAGGACCGTGAAGGCGTCGGCCCAGGCCTTGGTCCTGGGCGACCAGCTGCCATAGACCAGGTCCATCCGCACATTCGAGCCGAGTTGCAGCGAATAAGCCCCGCCCAGCATGTAATAGGCGGTGATCGCGAATTGCGCCGACAGCAGGGTCCAGTGGGCGGGGGAGTCCAGCAGGTAGAAAGGTTCGCCCGAGATCACCTTCGAGATGGACGACCACAGCAGGATCCCCATCATCACGAACAGCAGGTACATGGCGAAGCGGCCGACGGCGCGGTTCAGCCGCTCGACCCAGCGCACATAGGTCTTGATCGCTTCAGGCAAGGCGTCCCCCTTCGGCCCGGTCCGTCATGCGCAGCCCGGCCGGCTGCGGCTCGAGCGTCCGCAGCGCCTCGGCGAGCGGCGCGGCGAGCCGCGCGGCCCAGCGTCCGGCGCTGTCTGGTTCGCGCAGGCAATCGTTGCGAATCTCGATCATCACTGCCGCCCGGCCCTGCGACGTGCCGTGCCGCGCCAGCGTGTAATAGACCCCGTCGGCGGGGGAGTAGGGCTGGTTGCGGCCCAGCGTCAGGCCCGGCTCGCCGCCCAGCCGGGCCAGCATCACGTCGGCCAGGCGGGCGTCATCGTCATGCAGCAGTCCCAGATGCCATGGCCGCGCAGCGCCGAAATACACCGGGGTGAAACTGTGCACCGAGACGACGGCGGCGAAGCGGCGCGACGCCAGCAGCCCTTCGATGGCCGCGTGGAACGGGGCGTGGTACGCGGCGATCCGCCGGGCGCGCTCGGCGGGGCTGAGGCCCTGGTTGCCGGGGACCGGCTTTCCCTCGGCGCTGTCCGGGATCAGGTTCGGCGCGTCGAAGGCGCGGTTGCAGTCGATCACCAGCCGCGAGACGCCGGTCGCGACCAGCGGCGCGTCGAGGAGATCGGACATCTGCCGGGCAACCTCCAGCGCGCCGGGATCCCAGGCGGTGTGGTTCTCCATCTCGCTGTCGGGCAGACCCAGCGTGCCGTAATCCGGCGGCATCCGGTTCGAGGCATGATCGCAGACCAGCAGGCATGGCGAGGCGCCTTGCGCGTTGGTCACTGTCACCACGCCGTCCGCCCGCGAAGGCATAATCTCTCCCTTGGTCTGCTTTTTTTGTTGGTGAAAAATATTTGCCGAGAATCGGATTTTGGTCAATCTTGAAATTCAGAGTTCACGGCGGAACCCGATGACGGACGAAGGCGTCGAAGCCCGGGTGCATGCGCAGAT
>DATHZU010000148.1:0-4330 GCA_035458445.1 Thermohalobaculum sp.
GGCGACCCGGAGGGCGGGGTCGACTTCCCTCCGGTCCTGCGGATCGCCGCCCGCCACGGCTATGAAGGCTGGCTGGTGATCGAGGCAGAGCAGGACCCGGCCGTCCGCGACCCGGTCAAGTACCAGTCCATGGGCTTGAAAGCCCTCCGCCAGATGGCCCGCGCCGCCGGGCTCGACCCCCAACCCGCAGGAACACCCCCATGACCGTCACCATCGGATTGCTCGGCGCCGGCCGCATCGGCCTCACCCATGCCCGGGCATTGGCCGGCGTCCCCGCCGCCCGTGTCGCCGCCATCGCCGACCCCTCGGACGCCGCCGCCCAGGCGGTGATCGACCTCACCGGGGCGCGGCGCGCCGGGATCGACGAGATCATGGCCGACCCCGCCATCGACGCGGTGATCATCGCCACCCCCACCGACCTGCACGCGGATCAGGTGGAACAGGCCGCCCGTGCCGGCAAGGCGATCTTCTGCGAGAAGCCCATCGACCTCGACGTGACGCGGGTGCGCGACTGCCTAAAGGTGGTGGCCGAGACCGGGGCCAGGATGCAGATCGGCTTCAACCGCCGGTTCGACCGCGAGTTCCGGGCGCTGAAGGCCCATATCGAGGCCGGGCATATCGGCGATATCGAGATGATCCAGCTGGTCTCGCGCGACCACGCGCCGCCGCCCATCGGCTTCGTGAAGCGCTCGGGCGGGTTGTTCCGCGACATGATGATCCACGACCTGGACATGGCGCGCCACCTGATGGGCGAGGACTTCACCGAGGTCTTCGCCACCGGTTCGGTGCTGATCGACCCGGAAATCGGCGCGGCGGGCGATATCGACACGGCCACGGCCACGCTGAAGACCGCCAGCGGGCGGCTGGCGGTGATCACCACCAACCGCCGCTCGCCCTACGGCCACGACCAGCGGGCCGAGGTGCATGGCTCGAAGGGCATGGCCGCCATCGGCAACAAGCGCGAAACGGATGTGGTGCTGGCCGATACCGCCGGCTACCACGCCAAGCCGCTGCTCTACTCGTTCATGGACCGCTACGCCGAGGCCTACCGCACCGAACTGACCGCCTTCGTCGCGGCGCTGGAGGCGGGCACACCGCTCTCGCCCACCGGCGAGGACGGGCTGAAAGCGCTGGAACTGGCGAATGCGGCGCTGAAGTCGATGGAGACGGGGGCGGTGGTCAGGCTGTAGGGATGCGCAAGCAGGTACGCCCCGGCGGCCCGTGCCGGTCCGCCAAGCGAGCGGCGGACCGGCTGACAAGTGCTTCTTCTCAAGCCTCGGGCGGCAAAAGCACCGTATCGATGACGTGGATGACGCCGTTCGAGGCGTCGATATCCGTCGCGATGACCTTGGACTTGCCGACCATGACGTCTCCGCCGCTGGTCACCACATCGAGCGCGCTGCCCTGAGCAGTCTGCAACTGGCTGGCGGCGACCACCTCTCCGGCCTTCATCTCGCCGGGCACGACATGGTAGGTGAGGATAGCGACCAGCTGATCCTTGTTCTCGGGCTTGAGCAGCGTCTCGACCGTACCTGCCGGCAGCTTCGCGAAAGCCTCGTCCGTGGGGGCAAAGACGGTGAAGGGGCCGGGGCTCTTGAGCGTCTCGGCCAGCCCGGCCGCGCCGACAGCGGCGACGAGGGTGCTGAACTGGCCGCCCTCCTGTGCCACTTCGACGATATCCATCTTCGCCTCTTGCCTCATTTCGGCATTGCTGGAGCACGCAGCCATCAGCATTGCCGCTGTCGCGACGCCAAACAGGGTCAGCCTGGGGAATGCAGTTGTCATGGGGTCAGGTTCCTTTTTCACATCTCGGCTCGCCCCAGTGGCGAACCTCCGCCGCCGCAAATCCTTCGAAGCAGCGAGTGATTTTTCACGTAGGTAAAAACCGTTTTAATGAAAATGCTTTTTCACTATGATGAAGTTGGTTTTTCATGTGAGTAAAGGAACCACGCTTTCCTTTCTCCTGATGAAAGAAAGGCACGACATGTTGTCGGAAACGCTGACGAACGGCCTCGCAGAGTACCGAATCGGTCCCAAAATCCGGGGATACCGGAAACGCAAGAAGCTCGGCCTCGCCGAGCTGTCGGCCCACACAGGGCTATCGACCGGGTTGCTCTCGAAGATCGAGCGGGGGCAGATCTTCCCCACCCTTCCAACGCTGCTACGCATCGCGATGGTCTTCGGCGTCGGTCTCGACAGCTTCTTCTCGGACGATGACACGCCCGCGGTCGCGGTCGCACGGGGAAAGGACCGGATCAAATTGCCCGACCGCCCGGGCAGCCCGTCGCCCGCATTCCTCTTCGAAAGCCTGAACTTCGCACTGAACGACCGCCCGTTCGAGGCGTACCTGGCCGAATGGCCGCCAGGCCGCACCCCGGCCGAGGCGCACAGCCATGAGGGAAGCGAACTCCTCTACCTCCTCGACGGAGCGCTCACGGTCGTGATCGAGGGAGAGGACCACGACCTCGCCCAGGGCGACGCAATCTGCTTCGATTCCTCGGCCACCCACATGTACAGGAACACCGACCGCAGGCTCGCGCGGGCGCTTGTCGTTGTTACCGGATCGGCGGCGCGCCCGGCCGCGTGACATTCTGCGCGGGCGGGAAAAGCGCAATCGGGTCGCCGCCGGACTGGCCTTGAGAGAGTCCCGCCGATCGCCGGGCAGCCGCCGGAGCGATTCCTACCGCCGGCGCCGCTTGTCGCGCATCGCCAGCAGGCGCAGGCGCAGCGCATTGATCTTGATGAAGCCGGCGGCGTCCTTCTGGTCATAGGCGCCCTGGTCGTCCTCGAAGGTCACGTGCTGCTCCGAGTACAGCGAGTCCTCGGACCAGCGCCCCACCACATCGGCCGAGCCCTTGTACAGCTTCACCCGCACGGTGCCGTTCACCCGCTCCTGGCTGCGGTCGATCAGCGCCTGCAGCATCTCGCGCTCCGGGCTGAACCAGTAGCCGTTGTAGATCAGCTCGGCATATTTCGGCATCAGCTCGTCTTTCAGGTGGGCAGCACCCCGGTCGAGCGTGATCGACTCGATGCCCCGGTGCGCCGCCAGCCAGATGGTGCCGCCCGGGGTCTCGTAGATGCCGCGCGACTTCATGCCCACATAGCGGCCTTCCACCAGGTCGAGCCGGCCGACGCCGTGCTTGCGGCCGTATTCGTTCAGCGTCTCCAGCATGGTCGCCGGGCTGACGGCCTGGCCGTTGATCGCCACCGGATCGCCCTTGTCGAAGGTGATCTCGATATGCTCGGGCGTGTCCGGCGCGTCCTCCGGGGCCACCGTGCGCTGGTAGACGTAATCCGGCGCCGCCTGGGCCGGGTCCTCCAGCACCTTGCCCTCGGACGAGGTGTGAAGCAGGTTCGCGTCCACCGAGAACGGCGCCTCGCCGCGCTTGTCCTTCGGCACCGGGATCTGGTGCGCCTCGGCCCACTGGATCAGCCGGGTCCGCGAGGTCAGGTCCCAGTCGCGCCAGGGGGCGATCACCTTGATGTCGGGCTCCAGCGCATAGGCCGCCAGCTCGAAGCGCACCTGGTCGTTGCCCTTGCCGGTGGCGCCGTGGGCGACCGCGTCGGCGCCCTCCTTGCGGGCGATCTCGACCAGATGCTTCGAGATCAGCGGCCGCGCGATCGAGGTGCCGAGCAGGTAGAGCCCCTCGTACTGGGCATTGGCGCGGAACATCGGCAGGCAGAAATCGCGCACAAACTCCTCGCGCAGGTCCTCGACATAGATCGCCGAGGCGCCCATCATCTCGGCCTTGGCCCGCGCGGGTTCCAGCTCGCCCCCCTGGCCCAGATCGGCGGTAAAGGTCACCACCTCGCAGCCGTACTGAACCTTCAGCCACTTCAGGATGATCGAGGTGTCGAGCCCGCCGGAATAGGCAAGGACAACCTTCTTCGGATTCGACATGGGGGGAGCCTCCTACGCGCCGCTGCGGGGCGTATTAGGGGGAAACGGGGCGGGGGGCAAGATTGGGGAAACGCATACGGGCGTCCCGCAATGTGCCAGATGGCATGTATGTCTGATTTCCCCCAGGATCGCCGGCGCAACAAGGGACTCGGCTATGTCTCAGTTTGACCCGATGCCGCCATAGGAACTCGGCAGATACTGACGACTCCGACTTACTGTGTCCCAACAAAGCCGCTATAGTGCATAGATCGCCGTGGGCGCAGGTCACCGTGCGCCTGATGCACAGCGCAGCGAGGTGACAATATGAAGATCTTTGTCGCGATCGCCTATACGATCACGGTTGCTTTGGGCAGCACCCTCTGCCTTGCGGATGAGAGAAAGCTCGAACTCGCCTCAACCGATTTCCCCCCCTATTACGGCACGGAGCTG
>DATHZU010000149.1:0-14388 GCA_035458445.1 Thermohalobaculum sp.
TGGAAGGGTTATGCCCAGGTCTACAAGGGATGGATTCTGGCTCGGAAGGGCCGGGGGTCCGAGGCCGTCGAGGTCGCCGAGCGCGGGATGGCGGGACTCTCCTCCACACGGACCGCACTGGATCATCCGCTGGCGGCCTGCTGCCTTGCCGAAGCGTATGGAGGCGATGGCCGCCATGACGACGTAATCGGTGCTCTTGACGATGCGATCGCTTCGGCCGAACGCACGGACGAGCGCTGGTTTGAGGCCGAAATCCATCGCCTGCGGGCACAGTGGATTCTGACCCATGGGGGCGACGAGGCCGAAGCGGAGGCGGAACGGCTCTTCCATAAATCGATCGGGACCGCTCGGCGCCAGGGAGCCCGATTGTGGGAACTCCGTGCCGCGACGGACCTGGCACGCCTCTGGGGAAGGCAAGGCGAGCGGTCGCGTGCCTTCGATCTCCTTGCTCCACTGCATGGCTGGTTCACTGAGGGCCTGGGAACTCCAGACCTGACGGATGCCGAAGCATTGCTGAGGGATCTGGCCTGAATACAGAAATCGCCGATCAACTCCGGAACGGCCTCCACGGGGCAAGCGCCTACCTGCAGCATGGTTCCTCTACATGTCTCGAATGCGCGCGAGACCCGAAGTTCCGGTTCGGCGCTGGTTGTACGGCAGATCGCAACCACCTGAAGGTCGTCTTTGGCCTGAAATCAGACCCTCGAATCTCCGCGCGGACGGCGTGCTCTGGGTCGAAGTACGCATTCCCGGTGATCGTGAATTAGGTCTGAAATGCGCCGTTGAATAGACCTTCACCGGCGCACTTTCGTAATGTGATCGCGAGAGGATTTCGTGCATTGGGGCCCGCGGTCCGAGGGTGCTGTGTGACCGGACGGCGCAGTCCAGATTTTGCAACCGTTGCAATTTCCGGCGGCAACCGCTCTGCCATGCTTTCTAGCTTGCGGTGTATCACATCGATGCTACACTTCCTGTGATACACGGAGATCTAAGCCTATGAAATCATTGAAGTTGAGCTAGCGTTGGTGAGGCTCCAGTACCGCCCACCATATCCCTTGTTATCAATGATCTATAGCCAAAACTTAAAGCTGCTCGCGGCTGCTTGAGCGGTCCTCGCGTCGCCGCGGTCGGGATTGTCGCCACGTTTGCACCGCTACCGGGATCGGTCTCGGCCGGCCGAGGCGGATGACCGATTCCGTCCGGCACTTGCGCTTTCGGTCACTGGTTCGAAGCGACCACGTCGCGCAGTATCGTCAGGCGGCGGCGCAATTCGTCGGTGATCTCGCGCGCTTGCGCCGCGCCGCGAACGACGCGCGGGGTGATCAGTACCAGAAGCTCGTTCCGGTCTGAACTGCGGTCTGTCGATTTGAACAGATTGCCCAGGACCGGGATGTCCTTCAGGATCGGAATGCCACTGACCGTATCGCTCGAGCTTTCGCGGATGAGGCCGCCGAGTGCCACGGTCTCGCCGCTCTGAATAGCGACCGAGCTGCGGATGCTGCGCTGCTGGATGGTCGGCGAGTTGATGCCAGAGGTTTCGGTAGCGATCGCATCGCTGACTTCCTGGACGATCTCCAGCGTGACCAGGCCGCCGGCATTGACCCGCGGAGTCACCTCCAGGATCACGCCGGTGTCGAAATACTGGATCGAGTTGATGAGCTGCGAGTCCCCGATGGTCGAGACCGAGGATTGGATCGCGATAGGCACCTGATCGCCGACCTGGAGACGGGCCGGCTGGTTGTCGAGCACCATGAGATGCGGCGACGAGATCACCTCGACATCGGTGATCTCGGACAGGGCCCGAAGCGCGATGTTTGCGTCGGCGGCGTCGAGCACCAGGTTGAATCCGGGGAAGGTCTCGGTGACCGCACCCGTGTTGTTGCTGGTCGAGCTGGTCCGGAAGTTGCCGGATTCGAAGGCCCATTGCAGGCCGTATTGCAGCGCGTCGTTCAGCCGGACCTCGGCGATGGTCGCTTCGATCAGGACCTGCAGGGGCAGGATGTCGAGCCGCTGCAGCGTGGCCTCGATCATCCGGAACTGCTCGGCGGTGGCGGTCACCACGACCGCGTTGTTGCCGTCGTCGGCGATGAAATTGATCCCGCTCTCGGACGATATCTGGCGGATGCCACCACCCCCATCATCAACGGCAAAGTCTTCCGGCGCGGCCGTTGCAGCAGGCACAGGTTCGGCCACAGCGCCTTGGCCCGCGTCCTGCACCTCGCGGAGCGGCGCGATGATCTCGACCGGCTGCAATCCCGGCGCCACCCCGATGCGCGAAGGCTCCTTCGCGGCTTTGCGCCCGGTACCCTGGAAAACCTGGTTGAGGACATCGGCGAGGTCGCCCGCCCGCCGGTTCCGCGCATAATAGACGAAGACCCGCTCGCCCGCCGCGGCGTCGGCCCGGTCGAGGCGCGCGACCCAATCGCCCGCGTGCTTGAGCTGCGCCGGGCGCGCGGCAATCGCGAGGATCGCGTTCAGCCGGGTGATCGGCAGGAAGCGAACCTCGCTGTTCACGCCGCCGATGGCCTCGTCCGAGAACACCGCCGACAATTCGTCGGCGACATCTTCGGCACTGGTGGACTGTACCGGAAACAGCGCAAAGGACATGCCGGCCAGGACGTCGATGTCGAGGACCGACACCATCTCGGAGATCGCCTGGGCTTCGCGCGCCGGGCCGGTATAGATCAGGATGTTACGCGCTCGGTCGACCGCGAGCTTGTTTCCCGGGCTGACCTGCGCGGCAACGATATCCTCGACCGAGGTGGCCGAGGCGAATTCGAGTGGAATTACATAGACGCCGATACCCGGCTGCTGCGAGCGCCGGCTTGGCGTCACCACCACCTTCGGCAGGCTCGCAACGGAATCGACGGGCACGACGTTGTAGACACCCTCGGATTCCACCAGGGCGGCGCCATTGAGTGCCAGAATGTTTTCCAGCACCGGCAGGACCGCCGACCGGGCAATCTGCTTGCTGGTTCTGGCGGTGACCGTGCCCTGCACCCGCCCGTCGATGACGTAGTTCAGCCCCAGCGTCTGTCCGAGAACAACGTCGACCACTTCCAGGATGCCGGTTTCCACGAAGTTCAGGCTGACCGTGTCGCCGGTCGGACCGGTGGTCACGCCGGTCTGCCCCAACGGATCGGCCACGACCCGGCCCGAGCCGTAGTAGAATTCCGGCGAGACCAGCGCGTCGCGTGCGCGGTCGCTGGCGACAGCTTGCGTTCCGGCGGGCTTGAGCGAGGTATCGGCTGAAAGTTCGCCGGTCGCCGGCGTCGGGATCGAGACGTGCCGGCGTCCGTAATCGTCCTTCACGGTTTCGCATCCGGCCAGCACGGCCGCAATCGTCATCAACGCGACGGCGACAGGAATACGCCGCGCAACGGAACCACCAGTCCGAAGAGTCAATTTTTCACCTGCCCCGACCTGCCGCCCGCCCGTGTCCCAGGCGTGGCGGTCTATTTTTCCCTCAGGGGCAGTTTACATTTTCGTTGCCGGATGTCCATCGGTTGGCGTCCGCAAGCGAGGATTGCGGCGCAGGTGTGGCCGAGGGATCATTGCAGGCGTCTCGTGCGGCGCGGCTCGGACTCGGCGGGTTGCGATCTGTAGATCAGCTCCAGCGTGACGGTCTCCTCGTCTCTCTCGAACACCACGCTGTCGGCGTGGATCTCGATCAGCTTCCAGCCCTGGAAGACCTGGCCCTGGAGAATTCGGACAGGTGTCGTGTCGCCGACCGCCGTCAGCAGGGCGACGCTTCCGGAACTCGCGAAGAGTATCCCATGGAGCGTGGCGGTCAGCGGCTCGCCCTCGGCCACGCCGGTCGCGACCGGCTCGTTGTCGGATGGGCGGCGGTCGAGACTGAAGAGCGGCCGGTCGAGGGCCTCGGCGAAGTGATCGAAGGGCGGCGGGTCATATCCCGGGATCTCGGCGGGTTCGGCCGGCTGATCCGAGCTGCCCGCGCCGGAATTCGCCGCCGATTCGGTGGCGAGCGGCGATTCGATCGGACGCTCCATCCGGTCGAGAACCCGCATCGCGATTACCGTCGAGGCGGCGATCAGCAACAGAAGAACGATCAGGCTGCGCGAACTGGTGGTCATTGTTCCAGCTCCGGTGGCAGGTAGCCATAGACGTCGAAGCGGATCGAGAGCACGTCCGGCACCTCATCCTGGTTGCGCCGGCGTCTGCGTGTGTCGGTCTTGATCAGCAGGTTGTCGACGAACAGGTAGGGCTCGCCGGTTTCAAGCTGGTGCAGGACCCGGATCAACGGCCCGACCCCGCCTGTCATCACAATGCGCAGGCCGACCCGGGTCAGGGTGTCCTCCCGGGTGCTGGACAGGCTCTGGACGCTGCGCAACTCGCCGCCGTACTGCCCGACGGCGCGCTTGAGCTGCTCCTGCACGGCAGCCGCCGCCAGGGGCTCGGTATCGGCGCGGATATAAAGCCCGCTCTCGTTGATCCGAGCCTGCAGGGCCTCGATCTGGGCATCATAGGTGCCGCGGTCGGCGAGGCTGCGCGAAAGCCGCTGGACCATCTCGCGGTTGAACGCCAGGGCTTCGTCGGTCGTCCGGACCCGATCCAGGAAGGGCAGCACGCCAAGGACCGCCACCAGCACTCCCAGGCCCAGCAGAAGTGCGAGCGCCAGGATGCGTCCAACGATCGGCGGCACCTCGGTCATTTCGGGGCAATCTCGCGGGTGACGCTGGCCACCAGGTTGAAGCGCTCGCGACCCACGCGCGGGTCCATCGTGACCGGGGCGGCAAAGCGGACCTCGGACAAGAGCCCGGACTGTTCCAGCAGGCGCAGCATGTTGGAGGGATCGTCGGAATATCCACCCAGCTGGACCGCTCCCTCGCGGTAGGAGTAGTTCACCAGGTAATGCTCGTCCGGCAGGCGCCGGGTGATCTCGTCGAGAATCTCGACCATCAAGGGCTCGCGCTTCTTTTTCTCGACCAGATAGCTCGAGACCGCCCGCAGGCGCGTCATCTTCTCCTCCAGCCTGCCGGCTTCGCCGGTGGTGGCGCGCAGCTCGGCCACACGAGCGTCGAAAAGCTCCAGGCTCCGCTGCTTGCGGTCGAGCGAGACCCCGATATCCGCACCCGCGAGGACGAGGGTCACCACCACCATCGCAGCGGCCAAGCCCGGCACCAGACGGTTCGGGCGCCGGCGCGACTCGTGCGGCAGCAGATTGAGCGTGTCGCCGTCGGTTGGCCCTGCGATCCGCTCGGGCGCCAACCCGACCGTCCGGACCAGTTCCAGTGCTCGGTCGACGTCGCTCTTGCGGGCGACCAGCAATTCGACGTTCAGCCGCTGCAGGTCCGCGTCGGAACCGGCGACGCGAAAATCGAACAGGACCTCGTCCGCGGCGAACGGCGTATACCGGTCCATCTCGAAGGCCAGGACCTCGCGCAAGCTCTTGCGGACCGACTTGGCCGCCGATGATTTCTCCTCGGAATCCAGGTCGACATGCCCCAAATCCTGCGCCTCGCCGCTGCGCTGCAGCACAAAGCCGAGCCGCTGCTTGTCCAGGATCACGTCGAGGCGGTCGCCGGTGCCGAAAAGGGCGCGGCTGACCGGCCCAGGCACGCAGGCGCGCAACTCGCCAAACCACCAGGCGAAGAACCGGCCAATATATCCCGTGTTTGCGGAGAGCATGTCGCCGTCGTCCCTTTTCCACCCACCCCGAAGGCCGGTTGGTGATGATATGCCGATCCCGGCCGCGGTTGAAAGCCTGACGGTTCGCCAGGCCCTCAGTTCTTCAAGGCAACGATGAAAGCCGGCCAGACCACGCCCGCATCGGCGAATTCCAGCTCGAGGCGCAGCATTTGCGGCGGCCGCTCCGGATTCTCCCACCGGTCGCGCCAGTCTGGCTGGTCGTCTTCGTCGGTGATGCCGTAATAGGACAGGGCCACGTCAGAGACTCCATCCAAAAGCACCCGCTCGCCAACGAGGTCGCCGAGGTCTTCCCCGCTGTCCTCGATGGCCTCGTCCGGTTGCCAGCGCAGCATCAGCCTGCCGTCTTCTTCGTCGTCGTGCCAAAGCGTGAATCGGTAAAGGCCGCCCAGCGACAGCGCGGAAAGCCACGGCGCGGTGAACTCGACCGAGGTTTCGGAGCCGCCGAGGCGCCCGATCTCGTCCTCGGGGTCCGGCCGGTCCGGGCTCGGTGCAGTCATCTCGGACAGGCGGGCGCGCAGGAAGGTCTGGGTCGAGGCGATGGCGTCGCGCTCGGCCGAACTGCCGACAACCGCATCCCAGCTGCGGGCGCCGAATCTCAGGCCGCCGAACAGCGAAAGCGACAGGAACGCGAGCAAGGTCATCGCAACCAGCAGTTCGACCAGCGTGAAGCCGGCCTGACGGTGCTTACCAGTGGGTGCCGTGACGGTGCCCATGGCTTAAGGCCCCAGCTTGAGGGTCTGGAGGTGCAGGGTCCGGCCATCGGCGCCATCCACCCGCAAATCGGCGAGGTAGGCGTGCAGGGGTCTCGCCTCGAACCGGTCCTCGGTCTCGGGATCGGCGAGGCTGACCGTCAGCGTCCAGGGCTCACCGGTCGCCAACTCTCCCGTGGTCGTGCCCTCCTCCAGGGGGAGATCGCCGCCGACGCGGTCGATGACCGAGCGGGCCTCGAGAACCCGCGCCGTCGCCAGCTTCGCGGTCCGCTCGTGGCTAAGCCCGGTCGACAGGGTGCGGAAGACCGTGCCCAATACCAGCGCGAGGATCGCGAAGGCGACCAGCACCTCAACAAGGGTGAAGCCTCTACTGCGCATCGGATTCATCGATACTCACCTGGCCGTCGAACCAGTCGACAGCCACGTCCAGGCGCCGGTCGCCGCGGGTCAGGCGCACGGCGCCCCCGGTCGAAGTGCCATCCGGGAAAAACCGAATCCGCCCCTGCGTGTCGTCGATCAACTCGCTGCGTGCCGTCACGAGGCCCAGCTCGATCGACGGCGGAACGGCGCGGGCGCGGCTGTCTCCGTCGCGGCGGTACTCTCCGGTTTCGAGATCGACCAGCAGCCAGGTCTCGCGATTGCCGCTGATCGCGGCGCCGCGGGCCAGGCGGAGCTCGGCGCGCACGGCTTCGGCCGCCGTCTTCAGCTCGACCCCCGGCACCGAACGCTGGATCATCGGCGTCGCCAGGGTCGCCAGCAGGGCGATGATCGTCAGGACGACCAGCAGCTCGATGAGCGTGAAACCGAGGGCCGCCGAGTGTCTGCCCGGGGCTGCGCTACCAGCTGGTGACATCGGCATTTTCGCCGTCGCCGCCCTCGGTTCCGTCCGCGCCCAGCGTGAACAGGTCGTATTCGCCGTGGTCGCCGGGCGAGCGGTACTCATAGGGCCTGCCCCAGGGGTCGATCAGCGAATCCGCCTTCTTGACGTAAGGCCCGTTCCAGCGCTCGGCGCCCGTCGGCGCCTCGACCAGGGCCTGCAGCCCGTCGCCGGTGTCGGGATAGCGGCCCATGTCGAGACGGTAGAGGTCCAGGATGCCGCCCAGCCGCTCGATCTGGATCGTCGCCGCGTCGGTGCGCGCGCCGCCCAGATACTGCAGGACCCGTGGTACCGCAAAGGCCGCGATCAGCGCCAGTATCAGCAGGACCACCAGAAGCTCGATCAGTGTGAGGCCAAGTTGACGCCGGCGGCGGCGATCTGTCTCCGGCCTTTCGGCCAATTGCTCTCGCATACTCGGCCCTCTGTCCGCAGGCGCGGATTTTCTCTTACAGCGCAAGGTCATATGAACTCAGCACGGCCGCAAGTATAGAGCCGATGATGAAGGCGATCAAGCAACCGAGCAGCAGCGTCAACAGGGGCGTCAGCATCGCCAGCAGACGCTGGATGCGGCGCTCGACCTCCTTGTCGTAGACATCGGCGACCTGCAGCAGCATATCGGCCAGCCGGCCGCTTTCCTCGCCGACCTCGATCAGCTGCAGCGCCAGCGCCGGGAAGTGACCGGTGCGCCGCATCGGCGCCGACAACCCCATGCCCTTCGCCAGCGGCCCGGTGGTCTCGCGCGCGGCCGCGGCGACCGCTCGGTTCGACAGCGTGCCCGCGGCGATCCCGACCGCGTCGATCAGCGTCACTCCGTTGGCGCGCAATGTGCCGAGGCTTCGGCAGAACCGCGCCGTCTCGATCCGGCGTACCAGTTCGCCGAACAGCGGCGCCCCCAGCAGGAAGCGGTCCAGCCGCATGCGCCCGCCCTCGGACATCGAGACGCGCCTGATCGCCAGCAGCAGGACCAGAAGGCCCAGCAGCATCGCCCAGCCCCATTCGACGGTGAGATCGGAGGCCAGCAGCACCATCCGGGTCGCCGCCGGCATCTCCATCCCGGCATCCTCGAAGATCGGGCGGAACTCGGGGATCACATAGACCATGAGCACCGTCAGCGAAAGGCCAGTCAGGATCAGAACCAGGATGGGGTAGAGCAGCGCCGAATTTATGCGGGCGCGCAGCTCCTCGCTGCGCTCGAGCATGGTGAAAAGCCGCTCGAGGACCGCGACCAGGGCACCTCCGGCCTCGCCCGCACGGACCATGCCGACATAAAAGGCAGGAAAGGCACCCTGGCGCGACTGCAGTGCGTCCGCCAGCGAGGCGCCGCCCTTCACGTCCGACAGGATCTGCCCCGGCACGCCCTGCAAAGGGCCGCTGGCGATCCCGTCGAGAATGGACAGCGTGCGGTCGATCGGAATCCCCGCAGCCAGCAGGATCCCCAGCTCGCGCGTGAACATCATCAGGTCCTGGGTCGAGACCTTGCGCCGCCGGAAGAGCGGGATCGACGCAAGGAGGGAACGCCGGCCGCCGCGTCGGGCCTCGACCCTGAGCGGCACGACGCCCTTGACGCGCAGCCCGGCGATCGCCGCTTCCCGCGTGTCGGCGGCAATTTCGCCAACCAGCACCTCGCCGCCGCGCGCAATGGCCCTGTATTCGAACCGTGCCACCGGTCAGACGTCCCTCGTCGTGCGCATCACTTCCTCGAGCGTCGTGACGCCCTCCAGTGCCCGGACGATTCCGTCCTCGAACATCGTCTGCATGCCTTCCTCGACGGCCGCGCGCTGAAGCTCCGTTGCCTCGGCCTGGCGCAGCACCAGTGTGCGGATGCGGTCGGTCATCTTCAGCGTCTCCATCACCAGCGTCCGCCCCTGGTAGCCCCGTCCGTGGCAGCTGTCGCAGCCCCGGGCGCGGTACAGGGTTATCTCGCCCTCGGGCCGGTGCTTGCGCAGGTCGAATTGCCTGATGATCTCGTCCATGGCCGGGTAGGCCTCGCGGCAGTGCGGGCACAGCCGCCGGACCAGCCGCTGGGCCGCGATGCCGGTCAGGGTCGAGGTCAGCAGGTAATCCTCGACACCCATGTCGATCAGCCGGGTGACGGCGCTGGCGGCGTCGTTGGTGTGCAGCGTCGAGAGGACCAGATGCCCGGTCAGCGCGGCCTGCGCGGCGATGCGCGCCGTCTCGCCGTCGCGGATTTCGCCGACCATGATCACGTCCGGGTCCTGCCGCAGCATCGAGCGCAGCACGCTGGCAAAGCTCAGCCCGATGCCGGGCCGGACCTGCACCTGGTTGACGCCGTCGAGCTGGTATTCGATCGGGTCCTCGACGGTCAGCACCTTCTTCTCGGGGCTGTTGATGGCGCAGAGCGCCGCATAGAGCGTCGTGGTCTTGCCGCTGCCGGTCGGGCCTGTGACCATGAAGATGCCGTTCGGTTCGGCGAGGATTTCGTCGAGCCGCGCGCGGGCGGGGTTGCGGACCCCCAGAACCTTGAGGTCCAGCTCGACGCTGTCGCGGTCGAGCACCCGCATGACCACGGATTCCCCGTGCATGATCGGCAGTGTCGAGACGCGCAGGTCGATGGACTTGCCCCGGACGATGATCTTGACCCGGCCGTCCTGGGGCAGCCGGCGCTCGGCGATGTCGAGCCGCGCCATGATCTTGATCCGCGAGATCACCGCCGCGCGCAGCCGGTCGGGCAGGGCGGTGCTCTCCTGCAGCACGCCGTCGATGCGGTAGCGGGCCCGGAACTCGTTCTCGAAGGGCTCGATGTGGATGTCGGAGGCCCGCGATTCGACCGCCTTCGAGATCAGCGAGTCGACCAGCTGGATCACCGGCGCCTCGCTGGCCAGGTCCTTCAGGCGCTCGACATCCACGTCCTCCTGCTCGACCTCGAGGGCGGCGGAGCCTCCGGCCGCGTCGCCCAGCCGGCCGGCATAGAACCGGTCGATGGTGCTCTCGATCAGCCCCGGCTCGGCGACGCAGATGATCGGGGCCTTGCCGGTCGCCAGCCGGAACGCCTCGGCCGCGTAGTTGTCCAGCGGGTTGGCCATCGCCAGGACCAGGCCCTCGTCGGTTTCGGCGAGGGGCAGGATCCGGCTCTGCTTGAGGAACCGCGGGCTCAGATTTTCGATTTCCAGCGGCGCGTCCGGGATGTGGACCTGCTCGATCAGCGGCGCTTTCAGGTGTTGCGCCAGGGCCGCCGCCAGGTCCCTCTCCGAGACCAGGCCGAGCCTGGCCAGAACCTCGGGCAGGTTGGCGCCGCGCCGCTCGGCCAGGCGCAATGCGCGGTCCAGGCCGGACTTGTCCAGCTTTCCGGCCGCGATCAGCGCCTCGCCGAACGCGCGCTGAAACGAATCGCTGTTCTCGACTGCTGCATCCATGGCGGCGGAGTGTATCACCGCCGGGCACGGCCCGGAATGCCGGTGGGCAGGTCCGCCGCAGCTTCCGCGAAGAAATGTGCAAAGGGTTTCAGGACGCTTGCGCGCAAAAGGAAACCCGGCCCCGGGCTGTGCCGGGGCCGGGCGTCAAGTCTCGCGCGGGGCTGGCCTGGTGGCCGGACCCGCCGGTGTTGCCGGTCAGTCGACGCTGAGCGCGGTCAGCGAGTCCTTGGCCGCACGGACCTCCTGGACGGTGACCATCCGCTTGTTGACCACGACCATCGCTTCGGCGACGGCAGACTCGCCAAGCACGCCAGCCAACGCGCTGAGGTTGAAGTTGGCCACCACGTCGTAGTCGCCCTGGTCGAGGTCGACGCCGAGGAAGTTGAAGTGATGGGCGGCGGTCGTCTCGAGCTTCAGGCTGACGATCACCTCGGTCAGGAAGTCGGTGTCGGTGTCGGTCACGCCGACCTTCAACTCCTGGGTCCGAGCGGCAAAGGTCACCTCGCCCGGCGCGGCGACCTGCGCCAGGGCGCCGGTGCCGCCACTGTTGCCATCGGCATCACGCAACTCCAGGCTCACCTTCACGCCCGCCTCGGCCAGCGCCTGGCCCAGCGCGACCGTGTCGCTCTTGCCCTTCGCCTGGGTCAGGGTCAGGATGGTGATCTCGGCCGAGACGCCGATCAGCAGGTCCTTCTGCTGCGCGACGTGCAGGCTGGCCACGGTCATGGCGGCGTTGTAGGCGAGGCAGGGATCGGCAATGGTGCCCAAACCGCTGCCCTCGACGCATGTTGGACCGCCAGTGGTGTTGTCGCCGACCCATTCGGCCTTGGCGTGGGCAGAGACCGCAGTGTCCGACCAAGAGGCATCGAATTTTGCGGATTGCGCCGAGGCTCCGGTTGCAAGCAATGCGAGCGCGGCGGCCGCGGTGACGGAGGTCAGAAATTTCATCTCAGTTCTCCTATATTCTAGGACTGACATCACGAACTTCAGTACTGGGGAACACTAGGAGCCGCAGAACGCGCCCCTCACACTTTACTTCTGTCATAATAACCGCTCATCCAAAGGTTGCAATAACCAAATGTTAACTTTTCTGAATTTGTCGTCTTCCAGTGGAATGACCGCCAAATCGAGCGTCAATTCAAAATTCGATTTCGCATGATTTGATCTTCTGCCCTGCGATCCGGTGTGTCCGGGTGCGAGCGATCCGCAAGCCAGCGCGCCCGCCTGGATCAGCCCCAATGCAGGTTCACTGGCCCGTAGACCCAGGTGATCCACAGCCCCAGCGCCAGGTATGGCCCGAAGGCCAGCGGTTCGTCCGCCCGCGCCACCGCTTCCGGCCGCCGCCGGAAGCAGGCCGCCGCCAGCCCGGTCGCGGCGCCGATCAGCAGCACCGAGGGCAGGCCCGGCCATCCGACCCATGCACCCGCCGCCGCGAACAGCTTGACGTCGCCGAGCCCCAGTCCCTCGCGCCCCCTGAACCGCCAATAGGCCCAGGCAACGGCGCCGAGGCAGGCAGCGCCGGCGGCGACGCCGATCAGGTGGTGCGCGATCCCGCCCCCGGGGGTGAACGCCGCAACGGCCAGCCCGGCGGGGATCAGCGGCAGGGTCAGAACGTCGGGCAGGATCATGTGGCGCCGGTCGATCACCGCCAGCGCCAGCAGGGTCCAGCCGAGCCCGGCCGAGGCCCAGGCCAGCCAGCCCGGCGCGGCTGCGACGCTCCACAGCGCGACAGCGATGGCGGCCAGTTCGATGCCGGGATGGAACCACCCGAGAGGCACGCCGCAATGCCGGCAGCGGCCGCGGCCCACCGCCCAGCTCAGCAGCGGAACCAGATCGCGCGGGCCGAGCGTGGTGTTGCAGCTCCGGCATTGCGAGCGCCCCAGCACCACGCTTTCGCCCGCCGGCAGCCGCTCGACCAGAAGGCCCAGGAAACTGCCCAGGAAGGGCGCGGTGATCAGGAGAACCACGTCGCTTTGCGAGAGGATCAGACTCATTGCCCGATCATTGCAGAGCGGCCGCGCGCGGAAAAGGGCCAACAGCGGCGGCGGCCTTTCCCGGCGCCGACAAAGGGCCTATCCTGGCGGCAATGAACTGGCCCGGCACATTATTCGGAACGTTACGCGGCCGCGCCCGCCAGCGCGGGCTGGCGCTGATCGTGGTCTTGTGGGCCGCGGTGCTGCTCGCCCTGATCGCCGGGGGCGTCGCCCGGCTGTCGCGTACCGACCTGAACCTGACCCGCAACCTCGCGGAGAGCACCCAGGCCGAGCTCGCCGCCGACGGCGCGTTGTGGACGGCGGTCTACCAGATCGTCAATGGCGGGCCGGACGCCTGGCGTGTCGACGGGACGGTCTATGCCTGGCGCTTCGGCGATGCCGAGGTGCGGGTGCGGGTAACCGACGAGACGGGACGGATCGACATCAACGCCGCGCCGCCGGAATTGCTGGGCGCGCTGTTCGTGGCGGCGGGCGTTTCCTCGGACGAGGCGGCACAGCTGGCCGAAGCGGTGGTCGAGTTCCGCACCGGCGACGCCAAGAGCACCGATCCGGAAACCCGCCTGGGCGTTGCGCCGCCGGCCTTCGCGCTGACCGACGGGCTGGCGCAGGTTCCCGGCATCTCGCCGGACCTCCAGCGCCTCCTCGCTTCGTCGATCACGGTCTATACCGGCCAGCCCCGGCCGCGCTCGGCCCAGATATCGCCGCTGGTGGGCGCGGCCATCGAAGGCCGCGCCGACGTGGACCTCGACGCGGCCGAGCCTGTTCCGGAGCTGGGCCAACTCGACGAACTGGGAGACAATCCCGCCGCCTTTGGCGAGCCGGACGAGCCGGCAGGGGTCGCCTCGCCGCTGGTGCATATCGAGGCCGAGGCAGCGACCGCTGGCGGCACCTTCTACGCCCGCGAGGCAGTGATCGCCCTCAATAACCGCGGCGACCCGCCTTACCAGATCCGCCTGTGGCGGCGCGGCGTCCGGAGCTTGTTCCCGGTCGCAAGCGAGGCGAACTGAACAGGGCGCCGGCAGGCGGGTCTCAGAGATCGACCTTGCCCGCGAGGCCCTGTGCTTCGGCGAGCCGTGCCGCCGCCGCGGCGACGGCGAGGTCCTGCAGGCCGACGCCGGTGCCGTCGAACAGCGTGATCTCGTCGGCCGAGCTGCGCCCCGGATGGTCGCCGTTGATCACCCGGCCGATGGGGGTGATGTCTTCGGCCGCGATCAGGCCCCGGGCGATGGCGTGCTGGGTCTCGCCGATGCTGACCGACTGGGCCACCTCGTCGGTGAAGACCGTCGCTGCCGCCACCAGCGCCGGATCGACCTCCTGCTTGCCCTTGGTGTCGGTGCCCATGCAGGCCAGGTGGGTGCCGGGCTTGATCCAGTCGCGCATCAGCTGGGGCTCGAAGGCCGAGGTGATGGTGATGATCACGTCCGCTTCGGCGCCGAGTTGCTCGCGCTCGACCGCCTCGAAGGGCAGGCCGATCTCGGCCGCCACCTCGGCCAGGCCCGGAAGCATCTCCGGGTGGAAGTTCCAGGCCACCACCTTCTCGAACTTGCGCTGCGCGGCTGCCGAGCGGAGCTGGAACTTCGCCTGATGGCCGGCGCCGACCATGCCCAGCACCTTGGCATCCTCGCGGGCGAGATAGCGGATCGAGATGGAACTGGCCGCCGCCGTGCGCACCGCAGTCAGGTAGTTGCCGCCCACCAGCGCATGCGGGCGCCCGGTGTCCGGGTCGAACAGCATCACGGTGGACTGGTGGTTGGTCAGCCCCT
>DATHZU010000150.1:0-3724 GCA_035458445.1 Thermohalobaculum sp.
GGGCGAGTTCAGTTCGTTCCACTTCAGGATATAGCGGAAATCGCCGATGCCCGAGGCTGCGAGGGTCTTGATCGGCCCGGCCGACAGGCTGTTGACCCGGATGTTCTTCGGGCCGAGGTCCATGGCCATGTAGCGCACGCTGGTCTCGAGCGCCGCCTTGGCGACGCCCATCACGTTGTAGTGCGGCATCACCTTCTCGGCGCCGTAATAGGTGAGCGTCAGCATCGAGCCGCCCTCGGTCATCAGCGTCTCGGCGCGCTGCGCGAGCGCGGTGAACGAGTAGCACGAGATATTCATCGACATCTCGAAATTGCCGGGGCTGGTGTCGACATAGCGGCCCTTCAGCTCGGCCTTGTCGGCATAGGCGATGGCGTGGAGCAGAAAGTCCAGCCGGCCCCACTTCGCCTCGAGCGCCGCGAAGACCGCATCCATCGAGGCAGTGTCGGTCACGTCGCAGGGCAGCACGATGTCGGACTCGACCGATGCGGCCAGCGGCTCGACCCGCTTCTTCAGCGCGTCGCCCTGATAGGTGAAAGCCAGCTCCGCCCCCTGTGCGCTGCAGACCTGCGCGATGCCCCAGGCGATCGACTTGTCGTTGGCGACGCCCATGATCAGGCCGCGCTTGCCTGCCATCAGACCGGTGGTCATTGGTGCTCTCCCCCTGGGCCTCGAGGCCGTTGCCGCATAGCCGGTGTTAGGAGAAATCGCATCCGGCTTCAAGGTATATGGGCGGATTGGGCTTTCTCCGAGGCGGCTGGCGCGCTAGGTGAGGGAGCGCGATTTCGCACTGGAGCGTTGTGATGGTGGAACTGACGACGGGCGGGCGGCTGAGCGGCATCTTCGCTGCCGAGGACCCCTATTCGCTGGCGCGCGCATGGCTGACCGAGGCCGGGGCGCAGGAGCTGGAGGATCCCAACGCCGTGGCCCTGGCCACGGTCGACGCCCATGGACTGCCCAATGTGCGCATGGTTCTGCTGAAAGAGATCGAGGCCAGCCAGACCCGCGGCGGTTTCGTCTTCTACACCAACCACGAGAGCGCCAAGGGCCTGGAGCTGAAGGGCAACCCCAAGGCGGCGATGGTGTTCCACTGGAAGAGCCTGCGCCGGTCGATCCGGCTGCGCGGGCCGGTGGAGCTGGTCTCGCCGAAGCAGGCGGACGAATACTACGCCAGCCGCGCCTATCAGAGCCGGATCGGCGCCTGGGCCTCGCGCCAGTCGCGGCCGCTGGCGAACCGGCGCACGCTGCTGGCCGAGGTGGCGAAGATCGCCGCCAAGTACCCGCGCAACCCGCCCCGGCCCGAGCATTGGGGCGGCTACCGCATCCGCCCGACCGAGATCGAGTTCTGGTCCCATGGCGATTTCCGCCTGCACGACCGGTTCCGCTGGACCCGGCTGAAGCCCGACATCGCGGGCTGGACGGTGCAGCGGCTGAATCCGTGAGAACGCTGGCGGCGGCGCGTGCGGGGCATTAGATTGCCTTGGGATGCCGACCGGACTGACAAGGACGCTGCACATGCCGGACTCGACTGATCGCAAGACCCTGCTTCTGACCGGCGCCAGCCGCGGCATTGGCCATGCCACGGTAAAGAGGTTCTCGTCGGCCGGATGGCGGGTGCTGACCTGCTCGCGCCACCCCTTCCCAGAGGACTGCCCCTGGGAGATGGGGCCCGAGGACCATATCCAGCTCGACCTGTCCGACCCGAAGAGCACCATCGAGGCGGTCGAGGCGATTCGCGGCCGGCTGAAGGGCGGGCGCCTCGAGGCGCTGGTGAACAACGCGGGGATATCGCCCAAGGGGCCGGCCGGCGCGCGGCTCAACTCGATCACCACCGATCTCAAGACCTGGGGGCATGTGTTCCACGTCAACTTCTTTGCCCCCGTGGTGCTGGCGCGCGGGCTGATCGAGGAGTTGAAGGCCGCAAAGGGCGCGGTGGTCAACGTGACCTCGATTGCAGGCGCGCGCGTGCATCCCTTCGCGGGCGCTGCCTACGCCACCTCGAAGGCGGCGCTGGCGGCGCTGACCCGCGAGATGGCCCATGACTTCGGGCCGCTGGGCGTCCGCGTCAACGCCATCGCGCCCGGCGAGATCGAGACCGCGATCCTGTCGCCCGGCACCGACAAGCTGGTCGAGCAGATTCCGCTCCGCCGCCTCGGCAAGCCCGAGGAAGTGGCGCGGGCGATCTACTATCTCTGCACCGCCGAGAGCTCGTACGTGACCGGGGTCGAGATCGAGATCAACGGCGGGCAGCATGTCTGACCAGACCGCCAGCGACGACCGGATCGTCGCGGTCGAGACGCGGCTGTTCCAGGTCCCGCTGGACGAGGTTCTGGTCGACGCGAAACACGGCTCGCACAGCCATTTCGACCTGCTGACAGTCACCGTCCGGCTGGGCGACGGCAGCGAGGGCACCGGCTACACCTATACCGGCGGGCGGGGCGGCCGGGCGATCCGGGCCATGGTCGAGCACGATCTCGCGCCGTTCCTGATCGGCCGCGACGGCACTGCGGTCGAGGCGCTGAACGAAGCCATGGGCTGGCATGTCCATTATGTCGGCCGTGGCGGGATCGCCGGGTTTGCCATCTCGGCCGTCGACATCGCGCTGTGGGACATCCGCGGGCGGCGCACGGGCGAGCCGCTGTGGCGGATGGCTGGCGGCGCGGGCCAGACCGCCGGGGCCTATTGCGGCGGCATCGATCTGGAGTTTCCGCTGGTCAAGCTGCTGGCCAATGTCGAGGGCTATCTCGAGCGCGGCTTCGAGGGCGTCAAGATCAAGGTCGGGCGGCCTGATCTGTCCGAGGACCTAGTCCGCGCCCGGGCGGTGAGCGGGATGCTGGGTCCGGAGCGGGACTTCATGATAGACGCCAATTACTCCTACAGCCGGGACCAGGCGCAGCGGGCGGCGCAGGGGTTCGGGGAACTCGGCATCCTGTGGTTCGAGGAGCCGCTGATCCCCGAGGACTACCAGGGTTACGCCGAACTGGCCGAGGCGACGGGCGTGCCGCTGGCGCAGGGCGAGAACTTGCACACGATGAAGGAGTTCGCCCTGGCGCTGGAAACCGGGGGCCTGTCCTACATCCAGCCCGACGCCTCGAATTGCGGCGGCATCACCGGCTGGCTCAACGTGGCGCGGATGGCCCGGCGCCGCGAATTGCCCGTCTGCAGCCACGGCATGCAGGAGCTGCATGTGAGCCTGGTCGCCGGGCAGTCGAATGGCGGGCTGATCGAGGTGCACAGCTTCCCGATCGACCGCTACACGACCCGGCCGCTGGTGGTCGAGCACGCGCGCGCCGTGGCGCCGGACACTCCGGGCACCGGGGTCGAGTTCGATTGGCAGCGCCTCGCGCCGTTCGAGATATAGACCTCGCCAGGCCCGGGCCGGTTCCCGGCCTTGCCGCACCCGGTTTTTTTCCTAAGATCACCGGACGCCCTGCCCACCTTGCGCCGTTCGCCCGAACGGCCATCCTAAATCCGAAATGCGAGGCTGCCGCCGATGATCGACCTCTACACCTGGACCACGCCCAATGGCCGCAAGGTCTCGATCCTGCTGGAGGAGCTGGGGGTTCCCTATACCGCGCACAGCGTCAACATCGGCCAGGACGAGCAATTCGATCCGGCCTTCCTGGCGATTGCTCCGAACAACAAGATACCGGCGATCGTCGACCGCGAGGCCGGGGTCGAGCTGATGGAGACGGGCGCGATCATGATCTATCTGGCCGAGAAATAT
>DATHZU010000151.1:0-14167 GCA_035458445.1 Thermohalobaculum sp.
ACCAGAACCTCACCGCCCCGTCACGGCCCTACTCACGTCCCAACGGCCGAAAATAGCCAGTTCTTCGAGGTGTCCAACTGGGGCGATCGGCCTGTCTCTGAACTTCGAGTCTGCCTAAGCTGCGGGCCGTTTTATCCGGGCAGAACCCCGAAACGCGCCAGCGCCTCGCGGAGGCCCGGAGGCAGGCCGGGCTCGTCGCCGGGCGCGGCCCCGATGTCCTGGGGCGCGTCCGAAGGCGAGAGGTAGCGCCAGCCCTGAAAGGCGCTGCGCGGCCGCGGGACCGTCGGGATCAGGGCGGGGTCCAGCCGGATGCCGCAGCGGCGGATGCCGTCTTCGCCGATGACCTCCTCCAGCGCGGCGATGCGCTGGCGCACCCGGACCACGCCGCGGATCACCCAGTAGATCGAGCCGCCCGCCAGCAGTTCGTCGCCGCGCTTCGGCCACATCCGGGTGACATGGCGCGGGCGCGGATCCTCGCCTCGCGCCAGCCGTTCGGCGGCACGTGCCGATTGCCACGCGCGCAGGTCCTCGATGCTGTCGGTGCCGACCGAGAGCTTGATCAGGTGGAGCTTGGCTTCGGGCTGGTCCGGCATCACGGTGCGCCGCGGTCAGTTCAGGCCCAGCACGTCGATCATGCTGTAGGTGCCTGGCTTGCGGCCGGCGCCCCACAGCGCCGCCTTGACGGCGCCGCGGGCGAAGATCATCCGGTCGGTGGCGAGGTGGCGCAGCACGATCCGCTCGCCCGCTCCGGCGAAGATCACGTCATGCTCGCCGACCACGTCGCCGCCGCGCAGGGCTGCGAATCCGATATCGCCGCGCCGGCGCGCGCCGGTATGGCCGTCGCGGGCCCGGTCCGCCACGTCGCGCAGCTCCACGCCGCGGCCCTCGGCGGCGGCCTCGCCCAGCATCAGCGCGGTGCCGGACGGCGCATCCACCTTGTGGTGGTGATGCATCTCGACGACCTCGATGTCGAAATCGGCGTCCAGCGCCGCGGCCACCTTGCGGGTCAGCACGGTCAGCAGGTTCACCCCCATCGACATGTTCCCGGCCCGGATCACCGTCGCGTGCCGGGCGGCGGCGGCGATGCGCAGCAGATCCTCGTCGCGGAAGCCGGTGGTGCCGATCACATGCACCAGACGCGCCTGGGCGGCGATCTCGGCATGGGCGACGGTCGCCTCGGGCGAGGTGAAGTCCAACACCGCGCGCACGCCGGCGAAGACCGGCAGCGGATCGTCCGAGACGATGATGCCGCTGGCCTGCCCGCCCATGCACTCGCCCAGGTCGCGCCCGATCCAGGGATGCCCGGCCCGCTCGGTCGCGCCCGCCAGCGCCGCGTCGTCACGCTCGGCGATGGCGCGCACCAGCATCTGGCCCATGCGCCCGGAGACGCCGGTCACGGCGATCGGCAGCGGGGTCTTTTCGGTCATGTCGTCTCTCCCTGTCTGGGTTGTGCTTAGCAGCCGCGGCGGGCCGGGAAAAGGCCGCGATTGACGCCAGTCAATGCACCGGCGGCCGTTTCAGGCGATCATTTCCCAATCCGGAAACCCATCCACAGGAGGACAGCTCAAATGATCGAGAAAACCACCTCACCGGCTTGGTGGCCGGGCTTCTTCGAGCCGTTCCGCAACATCGGCGATCGCGTTGCCGACTGGTTCGCCCCCCGCGCCGAGGCGAAGGCCTCGAACGCCCATTACGAGATCACCATGGAGCTCCCGGGCGTCGAGAAGGACGACATCGATATCGCGCTCCATGACGGCGTCCTGACCGTCAAGGGCGAGAAGCACAGCGAGCGCAAGGAGGAAGGCGAAGGGTACTTCTTCTCCGAGCGCGAATATGGCCGCTTCCAGCGCACCTTCCGCCTGCCGGGCGACGTGAAGGACGACGAGGTCTCGGCCGACTTCTCCAACGGCGTGCTCAAGATCAGGGTTCCGAAGCGCGCCGAGGAAAAACAGCAGGCCAAGAAGATCAAGGTCAGCGCGGGCTGACGGCACCTGCCCGGCCGGGCGCGCGGAGACGATGCTCGGCTCTCCGCGCCCGGCGACCGGCTCGACCAGCCGGGATCAGCCGCCCGCCTTGGCCTTCTCGACCGCGGGCAGGATTTTCTTTTCGATGTCCGGCCCCTGGATGGGGCCGATATGCTTGTAGACGATCCGCCCTTCGGCATCGATGACGAAGGTCTCGGGCACACCGTAGACGCCCCAGTCGATCCCGACCCGTCCCTTGGTGTCGGCGCCGATCAGCGTGAAGGGGTTGCCGAGTTCCGACAGGAACCGTTCGGCCGCCTGCTGGCTGTCTTTGTAGTTGATGGAATGGATGGTCAGGCCCATCGCCGCCAGTTCTTCCAGCTTCGGGTGCTCGGCCCGGCAGGGAACGCACCAGCTGGCCCAGATGTTCACCAGCTTCACCCCCGGCGCCTTCAGGTCGGCGGTCGAGAAGCCGGGCTGCCCCGCATAGAGCGGCGGCAGGTCGAATTCCGGAGCCGGCTTGCCCACCAGCGGCGACGGCAGGTTGCGCCCGCCATCCTCGCGCTGCAGCCCCAGCATGAAGACCGCCAGAACCGCCGCCGCGCCCAGCATCGGCACCAGCATCCAGAGGCGGAACCGGCCTGCGGTTTCTCCGGCGCTTTCCGGCGTCTCCGCGTCGCTCATCTTCCGCGTTCCTTCTCGGCCTCGGCCAGGTCCTTGCGCGCTTTCGCTGCGGCCGAGAGGGTCGTCCACAGCAGCCCGGCCAGGATCGCTGCCGTGGCGCCATAGGCCGAGATCACGTAAACCGCGTATTTGTCGGCCAGGAAACTCATGCCCGCAACGCCTGCATCCGCAGCGACCGTGCCCTGCGCTGGCGGATCTCAGTGCGCGCCCGCACCAGCAAGAGCGCGATGAAGAACAGGTAGAACCCCACCATCATGATATAGAGCGGCGTCCGGAACGCATCATCCACCCGCTGCCCCTCGGCGATGCTCAGCGAGGCGCCCTGATGCAGCGTCGCCCAGAAATTCACCGCATAGCGCGACAGGAAGGCGAAGATCACGCCCACAAGGCACAGAACGCCGGACAGGTCGCCCGCCTTGTCCGGCTCCTCGATCGTCGCCCAGAGCGCCATGTATCCCAGATAGAAGAAGAACATCACAAGGACCGAGGTCAGGCGCGCGTCCCACACCCACCAGGTGCCCCACATCGGCTGGCCCCAGACCGCGCCGGTCACCAGCGCGATCGCGGTGAAGGCCGCCCCGATGGGCGCCGCGGCCTTGGCCACCAGAAAGCTCACATGGTGGCGCCGGACGATCCCGACACCCGAGGCGATCGCCATGATCGCATAGGTGTTGATCGCCAGCATTGCGGCGGGCACGTGGATGAACAGGATCTTCACGGTCGAGCCCTGCTTGTAGTCGTCCGGGGTCGCAAACAGGGCCCATGCCAGACCGACCGCCAGCGTGATGACGCTTGCCGCCCAGACCGGCAGCAAAAGCCGCCCGCTCAGGCGCATGAACTCCGCAGGATTGGCGTATCTCCAGATCGACATGGCGCTTAGGTAATGCAGCCCGTTGCAGGCCGCAACATGCAATAATGCCGCTGCGCCGAAACGAGATGCGCCGCCTGGGGGGCAGGCGGCGCACCGGGATGAAACCGGAAGTAAATGGGGAAACCCCGGCTCCACCTTTCTTCGCGCCGCGGCGCGCAACCCGTCGTCCCCTCCATCGCCGGGCATCCGGGCTGAAATCGACGGCCGGCATCGATGCTCAAGCTTCGATCCAGTCTTCGGCGAAGACTAATCCGCGGGCCGTAAACAAGGGATCACGAATCCGTGATCGCAGGCTCAGCGCTGCGCGTTCGGGAAGAACAATTGCTGCCCGCCCAGCCGGTGGCCCGCGATCGCCTCCTGCCCCTCCCCTGACAGCAGCCAGTCGATGAAGCGCTGCCCGGCCTCGGCTTTCACGTTCGGGCATTTTGCCGGGTTCACCAGGATCACGCCGTACTGGTTGAACAGCGCCTCGCCGCCCTCGACCGCGATCCGGAAGCTGCCCTTGTTGCCGAAGGCGACCCACGTCGCCCGGTCGGTCAGCGCATAGGCGCCCATACCGACGGCGACGTTGAGGGTCGCCCCCATGCCCGAGCCCGTCTCGCGGTACCAGCCGCCGCTGGCGCGGGACGGATCGATCCCGGCGGCCTGCCAAAGCGCCCGCTCCTTCTTGTGGGTGCCGCTGTCGTCGCCGCGCGACGCGAAGGGCAGGGCAGCAGCCCCGATCTTCGCCAGCGCCGCGGCGGCATCGGTCATGCCGGCCACCCCCGCGGGGTCCTCGGCGGGGCCGACGATGACGAAGTCGTTATACATCACGTCGCTGCGCGACACCCCGTTGCCCGCGGCGACGAATGCCTCCTCCGAAGCCTTTGCATGCACCAGCAACACGTCGCCATCGCAATTGGCGGCGTTCCGGATCGCCTGTCCGGTGCCGACCGCGACGACCCGCACCTCGATCCCGCTGGCGGCGGTGAATGGCGGCAGGATCGCATCGTAGAGCCCGGAGTTCTGCGTCGAGGTGGTCGACTGCACAACGATGAACTCCCCGGCCGCCTGGGCCGGAGTGCCGGCCAGCAGCGCCGCAAGCACGATGATCGGAAACCGCCAGATCTTCATGGCAGGGGCTCCTTCGGGAGGCGATGTCGTTTCGATGCATTCTCTGTCATTTTCTCCAAACATCAACGGAGAAATCGGCACGACGGATAAGCGGTGCCCCCCGCGGGCAGGGACTCCTGCCACCAGCGGGGGAGCAGCTCAATCCGCCGAAGCCGCGCTATTTCCGCGCGAAGGCCGGCTCGCCGAAACGCACCGCCGGGGTCGGGCGGCCCAGCAGCGCCACCTCGCGGAACTGGTCCAGCATCGCCGCGGTAGGCGCGAACAGGTCGTGGCCCAGGGTCGGTATGAACAGCGAGAAAATCCCCGCCTCGTCCTCGGCGCCCTCGGCGTCCTCGCGGTTGCCGCCGCGCCCGCGCCCGGCGAACAGATCGCCCAGCGGGATGCGGTACACCGCCGCGATCTCGTGCGGCGACGGCTGTGGCTCGGCATGTTCGCCCAGCCAGACCACGAAGGGGGTGACCAGGTAGCCCGACCGGGTCGGCAGGTCGTCCAGCAATCCCAGTACCTGCCCGGGTTCCGCCTCGATCCCCAGCTCCTCGTGCAATTCGCGCCGCGCCGCCTCGAGCGCCGTCTCGCCGTGGTCGATCTTGCCGCCAGGCAGGGCATACTGGCCGGAATGAGCGTTCAGCCGCGGGTTCCGCCGCGTCAGCAGCAGCGTGGTGTCGCGGTGATCCGCCGATGGCGCCAGCACGATGGAGACCGCCGCGCGGCGCAGCGCCTCGGGCGCATCGGTCCGCCGCGCATAGGCGGCGAGGTTCGCGCGGATACGCATCCGCGTCTCGCCGCTATATGCCCATCCGCCGCTCATCCGCCACCTCAGCGCCGCCCAATCCGCACCCAACCCGCCTGCCGGGCGAGCTTTGCGGCAATTTCCGCCCATTGGCAAGGCGACCCGCCGCCAGAACAAATTCCTTGCCCTCCGCCCGCGCGCGCTGTTCATAAGCGGACCGGCCCGTCCGGCGCCCTGCATCTGGAGTAAGCCCCATGACCCAAGGACCCCTGACCGGCAAGACCGCGCTGGTGACCGGCTCGGCCCGCAACATCGGCCGCGCGGCCGCGCTCAGGCTGGCGGCGTCGGGCGCCAATGTGATCGTCAACGCGGTGCAGGACCGCGACGCCGCCGAGGCGGTGCGCGCCGAGATCGAGGCCGCGGGCGGTCACGCCATCGTCTGCCTCGCCGACGTGACCGACCGCGACGCGGTCTTCGCCATGGCCGAGGCCGGCCGCGCGGCCTTCGGCGGCATCGACATCCTGGTCGCCAATGCCTCGGCCCGCGGCCAGGTTCCGTTTCTCGAGATGGACCACGCCGCCTGGCGCCGCGTGATCGACATCTCGCTCGACGGCACCTTCCACCTGGCCCAGGCGGTGCTGCCGATGATGCTCGAGAAGGAGTGGGGCCGGATCGTGACGCTGGGCGGCATCTCGTGGCATGTGGGCCTGCGCAACCGGGTCAACAACCTGGTCGCCAAGTCGGGACTGACCGGGATGACGCGGGGGCTGGCGGCCGAGTTCTCGGGCCGCGGCATCACCGTGAACATGGTCTCGCCCGGCATGATCGAGACCGTGCGGCCGGCCTCGGCCGGGGCGCTGCCGCCGCGCGAAACCCAGCCGCCGGTCGGGCGGATGGGCACGGTCGACGAGATCGCCTCGGCGATCCATTTCCTCTGCCTGCCCGAGCAGGGTTACACCACCGGCCAGATCCTGCACGTCAACGGCGGCATGTACTACGGCACCTGAGGGCATGGCGCGCCCCGCCTCCCTCGGCCTGGCCATCGGGCTCAGCCTGCTGGCGCTGCTGCTGTTCGATGCGATGGGGCTGATCATCAAGATGCTGTCGCCCCGCTACGGCGCCGCCGAGCTGTCGGCCTGGCGCAACGTCTTCGGCCTGATCCCCAGCCTGATCGTGCTGTGGTCCTCGGCCGAGTGGCGCGCAAAGGGCCGGGTCATCCGTATCCGCCAGTGGCCGCTGGCCTGTTTCCGCGGCATCGCGGTGACCTTCGCGCAGCTCATGTTCTACCTGTCGCTGGGGCGGATCGATTTCGCCACCGCGACCACGATCTCCTATGCGATGGCGCTGTTCACCCCGGCACTGTCGGTCCTGCTGCTGCACGAGCGGGTCGGCGCGGTCCGCTGGGCCTCGGTGGTGATCGGCTTCGCCGGTGTGATGATGGTGGTGGGGCTCGGCCGCGACACCTTCTCGCTGGACGCGCTGCTGCCGCTGGGCGCGGCCTTCCTCTACGCGCTAACAGGGGTCACCGTGCGGATGGTCGACGGCGAGGTCCCCAGCGCGCTGCTCAACCTCTATTCCTCGGCCTTCGCGGTGATCGGCTCGGTGGCGGTGGCCCTGTTCGCGGGCGGGTTCACCCCCATCGCCAGCGGCACCGATTTCCTGTGGATCGTCGCCATGGGCGGCTTCGGCGGCTCGGCGGTGCTGTTCCTGGTGATCTCGTACCGGATGACCGAGCCCAGCAACCTCGCCCCATTCAACTATTTCGGCATCCCGATGGCATTCGTGCTGGGCTGGATGTTCTTCGGCGAGCAACCCTTCGACGACCTGTTCCCCGGCGTCATCCTGATCGTCGCCGGAGGGCTGATGATTGTCTGGCGCGAGCGGCAGCTGCACAACCGGCGCAAGGCCGTCGCGGGGAAGTAGCGCGCAATCGCGGCGCACCTTCGGCATGCTAGGGGCAAGATGCGCGCGGGTCCGCCTCTGGTCCCGGCCTACGCCGCCATCTCCCGCCGCAGCCTGGCACTGACCGCCAGAAACACCGCCGAGGCCGCCGCGCACCACAACGCCAGCACCCAGCCCTGGTCGGGAAACATCACCCCCTGATCGATCAGCATGCCGGTGATCCCCGGCCCCAGTGCGGTGGCCAGCACCATCACCGCCGCCGCCAGCGCCTTGACCGCCCCCAGGTGGCGGGTGCCGAACAGCTCGGGCCACAGTGCGCCGTAAAGCGTCGCACCGATGCCCTGTGTCATGCCCATCAACGCCATCGCCGCATGCCAGGCGCCGGCGTTGGCGCCCAGCGTCAGCACTGCCATGGCAGCGCCCATCGGCAGCAGGTAGACCGGCAGCAGCCGCACCGGGCCGATCCGGTCGACCAGCCAGCCGCAGGCCAGCGCCGAGACCACGGTGACCCCGGCATAGGCCGGATAGCCCAGCGCCATGACCGCCAGCGCCCAGCCCTTCACCTCGCTCACATGGACCTGGTGAAAGAATGCCGATGTGCCGATGAAGGACGGCGCCAGCAGCCCGGGCAGCAGCGCCCAGAACAGCCAGTGGCGCAGCACGTCGCCGCGGCTCCACTGCCGCCCGCCGATACCCGCGCTGAGGATGAGCTCCGCCTCGCCCTTCGGGCGCCGGCCTTCGTCCAGCAGCAACGCGATGACCGGGGCGAAGCCCAAAACCATCACCACCGCGACCAGCCCCCAGGTGGCGCGCCAGCCGATCAGCAGCAGCAGCGCCACCGCGATGCTGGGCAGCACCGCCTCGCCCACCGAATGGCCCAGCCCCGCCACCGCCACGGCCCGGCCGCGATGGGCCCGGAACCAGCGGCCCATGGCGGTGATGCCGATGTGGCTCATCATCCCCTGGCCGCAGAATCTCAGCCCCGCGATCAGCGCCACCAGCACCCAGACCGAGCCGTTGACCGCCATCCCCAGCGCCACGGCCACATAGAGGCCCAGCACCATCAGCGACAGGCGCCGCAGCCCCATGGTGTCGGCCAGACCGCCCGCCTGCACCAGCACCGCCGCCGAGGCGAGGGTGGCCACCGTGTAGATGCCACCCCAGTCGCCGTCGCTCAGCCCGTAGACCGCCTTGATCTCGCCGGCGAACAGCGAAATGAAAAACGTCTGCCCGAAGGACGAGCAGAGCGTCAGGGTAAACCCGGCCATCAGCCATCGGGCGTTGTCGCGGAAAAATCGGCCCATCGGCCGGGTGTAGTCGAGTTTCGCGGCGAACGGAATCCTCCGCTTCACCCAGGCTCACATGGCGCCAGAAGGACAGGGCGCACGACCGTTTCCCTTCAGGCCGCGCGCCCTGTGGGCCAGCGTTTCGCCGCCACCGGCTGCCGGAGCAACTCAGTAGTCGCGGCGGCGCCGGTCGTTCTCGATCGCGTTCAGCAGCAGCAGCGTGCCGATGGCGATGCCGCCGAAGATGAACGGCGCCGCATCGTGCTTGTGCCGCTTCTTGTGCTTGTGCCGCCGGTGGTGATGGTGGCGCCGGTCGCCGTAGCGGTCGCCGTAGTACCGGCGGTCGTCACGGCGCGAATACCGGTCATACCGCCTGTCATCATAGCGGTACCGGTCATGCCGCCGGCCATCGTAGCGGTACCGGTAATCGCGTTCGCCGTCGGACCGATAGCGGTCCCGGCGGTGGTCCACCTGAATCACCTGTGCCGCGCCGTCGCCATAGGCCTGCGGGCCGCCCACGGAACCTGCCAGCGCCAGCGGCGCGGGAATGGCCATCGCGGCGCTGAGAGCGAATCCGACCAGCATCCTCCCAATCCGGTTCTTCATCTTCCGATCCTCCTGGCGTTTCCTCTGGGGCTTCTACGTCCCCGGCCGCCGGTTCCGGCGCGTGTTCTTGCCCGTTCACGCCCCGGATCACGGCCGAGTGAACGCTTGCGCCATCGCGCGGCCCGTGCTTTATCGGGCCGACATCCGACCTGGGAGCCCGAGCCATGGAAAAGTTCACCACGCTGACCGCCGTCGCGGCGCCGCTGGACATGATCAATGTCGATACCGACATGATCATCCCGAAGCAGTTCCTGAAGACCATCAAGCGGACCGGGCTCGGCAAGAACCTGTTCGACGAGATGCGCTACAATGCCGACGGCTCCGAGAACCCGGATTTCGTGCTGAACAAGCCCGCCCACCGCAAGGCGCAGATCCTCGTGGCGGGCGACAATTTCGGCTGCGGCTCGTCGCGCGAGCACGCGCCCTGGGCGATCCAGGACTTCGGCATCCGTTGCGTCATCGCGCCCACCTTCGCCGACATCTTCTACAACAACTGCTTCAAGAACGGCATCCTGCCCATCGCCCTGCCGCAGGAGGATGTGGACAAGCTGATGGACGATGCCAACCGCGGCGCCAACGCCATCGTCACGATCGACCTCGAGGCCCAGACCATCACCGGCCCCGATGGCGGCCTGATCAAGTTCGAGATCGACGCCTTCAAGAAGCATTGCCTGCTGAACGGCCTCGACGAGGTCGGGTTGACGCTGCAGAAGGCCGACGCGATCAGCGCCTTCGAGGAAAAGCGCAAGGCCGCAACGCCCTGGCTCGCCGCCGCGGAGTGATTTCGCCACGCGCGCTGGCTCTCGGCCTCGGGCTGGTCCTCGCGGCGGGAACCACGATGGCCGATCCCTGGGAAACGCGCGCGCCCGACAGCATCCGCCTCGCCACCTTCAATGCCGGCCTGGTGCGCAAGGGCGCCGGGATGCTGGTCCGCGAGATCGAGCAAGGCGGCGCCCAGATCGATGCGGTGGCCGAGATCATCCTGCGGGTGCGCCCCGACATCCTGCTGCTGCAGAAGTTCGACCGCGACCCGGCGCACCGGGCGCTGGCCGGATTCGCCGAGCGGCTGAAGGCCGGACTGGCAGGCCTTCCCGGCCTCGACTACCCGTTCCTGTACCAGGGGCCCGTCAACACCGGCCTGCCCTCGGGCCACGATCTCGACGGCGACGGCAAGAAGCGCGGACCCGGCGACGCCTTCGGCTATGGCCGGTTTCCGGGGCAATACGGCATGGCGCTCCTCAGCCGGCACCCGATCGACTACGACCGCCTGCGCAGCTTCCAGCGCTTCCCCTGGTCCGCGCTGCCCGGCGCCGACCGCCCGGCGAACCCGGACGGCACGCCGTTCCACCCCGATGAAGTATGGCAGGACCTGCGCCTCAGCTCGGTCAGCCACTGGCAGGTGCCGGTGAGCCTGCCGGGGGACCACGTCCTGCACATCCTCGCCGCGCACCCGACGCCCCCGGTCTTCGATGGGCCGGAGGATTTCAACGGCCGCCGAAACGCGGACGAAATTCGCCTTCTGCTGGGCATGGTCGACGGGGCGGACTGGCTGACCGACGACCGGGGCGCGGCCGGCGGGCTGGCACCGGGCGACCGCTTCGTCATCCTCGCCGACCTCAATGCCGACCCGGCCGACGGCGAGGCCCGGCGCGACGCCATCGCCGCGCTGCTGTCGCATCCGCGCATCCAGGACCCCGAACCCGCCAGCGCGGGCGCGGCCACGGCGGCACAGGACGGCGCCAACGCCACCCACCGCGGCCCGCCCGCCACCGACACCGCCGACTGGCGCGACGACCCCGGCCCCGGCAACATGCGGGTGGACTACGTGCTGCCCTCGACGGGGCTTACCGTGACCGGCGCCGGGGTCTTCTGGCCCGCCCCGGATCACCCGCTCGCCCGGCTGATCGCGGCGGACCCGACCGGCGGGCACCGCCCGGCAAGCTCGGACCACCGCATGGTCTGGGTCGATGTGGCAATCCCGTGATCGGCGTCACAGCTCGGCGCAGACCGGGCAGTCCCTGCGCTTCTTCACCCCGATCACCCGCGTCTCGGCCTGCAGCGCGTCATAGAGCATCAGCCGCCCCTCCAGCGCCTCGCCGGCGCCGGTGATCAGCTTCACCGCCTCCACCGCCTGCATCGCGCCGACAACGCCCGCCATGGCGCCCAGCACGCCCGCCTCGGCACAGGCCGGCACCAGCCCCGGCGCCGGGGCTTGCGGGAAGATGCATTCATAGCAGGGGCCGCCCGCCCAGGGCCGGAAGACGCTGATCTGCCCCTCCCAGCGGCCGATGGCGGCGAAGACCAGGGGCACCCGGCACCGCGCCGCCACCCGGTTCACCAGATAGCGGGTGGCGAAGTTGTCGGAGCCGTCCAGCACCAGATCGTAGCCGCTGATCAATTCATCGGCATTGCCCTCGCCCAGCCGCACCGCATGCGGCACGAACTCCACATGCGGATTGATCCGCGCCACCGCGCGCCCGGCGCTCTCGACCTTCGGCGCCCCGACCTCGCCGGAGCCATGCAGCACCTGGCGCTGCAGGTTCGACAGCGACACGGTGTCGTCGTCCACCACGCCGAGCCGCCCCACCCCCGCCGCCGCCAGATAGAGCAGCGCCGGCGAGCCCAGTCCCCCGGCGCCGATCACCAGGACCTTCGCCGATTTCAGCTTCTGCTGCCCCGGCCCGCCGATCTCGTGCAGCACGATGTGGCGGGCGTAGCGGTCTAGTTCCTCGGACGAAAACGCAGTCGTCATGTTGATCCGCGCAACATACGGCGGCGACGGATTGCCCAAAGCGCGATCGATATGAGCAACGCAGCACCGATCAATAGCCCGGGCCCGACGATCACCATCAAGACGAGGCCTACACCTGCACCAAGATCGTCGATTCCGGTCGGAGGTTGCACTAGCACCATCAGCGTTACCCCGCCAAACATTCCAATTCCGAGCGCTAGTGCAACAGCGAGGCCCCGAAGCCCCGCCACCATAGCTCCGGCGACCTGCAATCCGATCAGCACGAGAATGAGGCGATCCGAAATGTCGATGAATGCGGCCATCACACCCCGTCGAACAACGCAGTGGACAGATACCGCTCGGCAAAGCTCGGCAGGATCACCACGATGCGCTTGCCCGCCATCTTCCGGCGCTCGCCCACCTCGACCGCGGCGGCGACCGCCGCGCCCGAGGATATCCCGCCCGGGATGCCCTCGATCCGGGCCAGTTGCCGGGCCATCTCGAAGGCGCTCTCGTTGCCGATGGTCAGCACCTCGTCGAACAGGCTCACATCCAGGATCGGCGGGATGAAATCGGCGCCGATGCCCTGGATCTTGTGCGGCCCCGGCTCGCCTCCGGACAGCACCGGGCTGTCCTCGGGCTCGACCGCGACGATCCGTACATCCGGCTTTCGCGCCTTCAGCACCTGCCCGACGCCAGTGATGGTGCCGCCGGTGCCCACCCCGGCGACCAGCACGTCGATCTCGCCGCCGGTATCGGCCCAGATCTCCTCGGCGGTGGTCTCGATGTGAACCTGCGGATTGGCCGGGTTCTCGAACTGCTGCGGGATCACCGCGCCCTCGATCTCGGCGGCCAGCTCCTCGGCCCGCCGGATCGCGCCCTCGATCCGCAGCTCGGCCGGCGTCAGCTCGATCCGCGCGCCCAGCAGAGCCAGCATCTTGCGCCGCTCCAGCGACATCGACTCCGGCATGCACAGGATCACCTCGTAGCCCCGCGCGGCCCCCGCGAAGGCCAGCGCGATGCCGGTATTGCCCGAGGTCGGCTCGATGATCGTGGACCCCGGCGTCAGCTTTCCCGCGGCCTCCAGCGCGTCGATCATCGCCACGCCGATGCGGTCCTTGACGCTGGACATCGGGTTGAAGAATTCGAGCTTGCCGCAGATCTCCGCCTCCAGACCGAACGCCGCCTGCAGCCGCGACAGCCGCACCAGAGGCGTCGCGCCGAAGGTCTGGGTGATGTTGTCGTAGATGCGTCCGCGCGGATGGGCGGTGTACATGTGGCGGTTCCCGTGCCTGCGTCAGATATTGAAGTCGGGCTTCAGCTTCGCCCCGTGCGAGATGCCCAGCTTGCGGGCACGGCGGCAGAGGTCCTCCATTGTGATCTCGTCCAGCTTGTCCAGCAATGCGTTGCGGGTCTCGGTCCACAGCGGCGCCACCACCTTCTCGCCCAGCTCGGCCTGGCTCAACGGCTCGTTGTCCGACTCGGCATCCAGCTGGTCGACGATGCGCACCACATCGCCCACCGTGATCCGGCGGCGCTCGCGCGCCAGAGTATAACCGCCCTTGGGGCCGCGCACGCCCTTCAGGATGCCCTGATGCACCAGTTGCTGCATCACCTGTTCCAGGTAGCGCTGCGGAATGCCCTGGCGCGCCGTGATGTCCTTGGACTGCACCGGGTCCGGCCTGGCGTTGTAGGCCACGTCCAGAACCGCCTCCAGGGCCAGCATGGTCTTGCGCGATAATCTCAGCATAACATCTTCCTTCCCGGTTCTCCGGTAGGGTCCTTACTAATTCGTGCCGGTGGATCCGAAACCGCCTGCACCGCGCGCGGTATCGGGCAGCGCGTCCACCCGCGCCAGCCTCGCCTGCGCGACCGGCGCGACCACCATCTGGGCGATTCGCTCGCCATGACGGACCACGAAGGTCGTGGCGCCCAGATTGACCATCAGCACCATCACCTCGCCCCGGTAATCGGAATCGACGGTGCCGGGGGTGTTGAGCTGGGTAATGCCATGGCGCGCCGCCAGCCCCGAGCGCGGCCTGATCTGGCCCTCGAAGCCCGGCGGGATCGCCATCGCCAGCCCCGTCGGCACCAGGACCCGGCCGAGGCTCGGCAACTTGATCCCCGCCGCGCGGTCCTCCGGGTGCAGCGAGGCCCGCAGGTCCATGCCAGCCGCGCCCGCCGTCTCGTAGGACGGCAGCGGCAGCGCCGGGTCGAAATGCTCCAGCACCATCACGGCGATCTCGGGTGCGGTCATGCGGTGCCCTCGCGGTCCAGTGC
>DATHZU010000152.1:0-6042 GCA_035458445.1 Thermohalobaculum sp.
GCTTTGACAGGCCCAGCGACAGGGCGCGGGTTTCCTCGGCGACCTGCGCCCAGGTCCAGCTCTGCCAGATGCCGTATTCCTTTTCGCGGCATGCCGGCAGGCCGCCACGCTTGCGGACGTTCTCGGCCAGCAGCTTCGGAAAGGTGTCCAGGCCGGCCGTATTCGCAGCTTGTCCCGTCACGTCACGTCCTCCCAACCGGCCGTCCGCTCTTCCGGCGGAACCGCAGCCATGCACGGCATAGGAGCCATGCCCCGCCGCAGGGTCAAGCCCTCAGATTCGAACAAGCGTTCAATTAATTCGAATCGCGCCGTCAGGCAAGCGAAAAACCGCGCCGGAAAACGGTTTTCGGGCGCGGCTTGGCAATCTTGTTGCGCGAGGCCGCGCGAGCGGCGCCGGAAACGCGCAGCCTGCGGTCAGGCCTCGATGGTGCGGGACCCCTTGCCATTGCTCGAGATCGCGATGGTCCGCGGCTTCAGCGCCTCGGGCACCTCGCGCACGACATCGATGTGCAGCAGGCCGTTCTCGAGCCCGGCACCGGTCACCTTCATGTGATCGGCCAGCTGGAAGCGGCGCTCAAAGCCGCGCTCGGCAATGCCGCGGTAGAGATAGTTCGCCTTCTTGTCCTCAGTGGTCTCGCGCTTTTTCGCGGTGACGGTCAGGCCCTGGTCCTTGACCTCGATGTTGAGGTCGCCCTCGCCGAACCCGGCCACGGCGAGCGTGATCCGGTAGGCGTCCTCGCCGGTCTTCTCGATGTTGTAGGGGGGATATCCCGGCTGGGCCACGTCGCCGGTCAGCAACTGGTCGAGCATCGAGCCGAAACGGTCGAAGCCGACGGTCGAACGGTAAAGCGGGGAAAGATCGAGAGTTCTCATGGGTCATACCCTCCGTTGGAAGCGATACGATTTCAGTGGCCCCCTTTTGACGGGCGGGCCGTTTGCCGCCGGACCCGCGTTCGGCATCCGGCGATTGCGATGTGGTAAGCGCCCCGCGGCATGTCAAGAGGGGGGGCTGCGCCGACGTTGCGGCGCCCACAGGTCGCAGGCTTAGTTGCAATGACGCACTGTTGGCGCGCCACCCAACGTGGTAAAATCGCCGTGCGACTCATCCCTTGCTTGCGCCGCGCAGGATTGGGTCCCGCAGGCCGGATTTCCGTGCACCGCCAGCGCGAACCGAAGTTCCGGTTCCCGAGCGGTATCCCGGCGGTTTTGCCGCCGCCACGAGCGGATACGGCCCAAGCTTCGAAATCGACACCCGGAAGGAACCCCCATGCCGAAGAAACCCGCGACCCAGGCCCCCGACAACGGGTTGGACATCGACACAATCGCGCAGAACGGCCAGCGCTCTCTCGCCGCCATCGCGCATCTGCATTCGCGAACCTTCCGCGACGCGATGAAATTCAACGCCGAGCTGCTCGACTTCACGCGCCGCCGGATCGGCGCGAACATCGACACCTCGGACCGGCTGACGCATTGCCAGACGGTCAGCGAAGCGGTCGATGTGATGACCGGCTTCTGCCAGTGCGCGGTCGAGGACTACGCGATGGAATCGACGGCGTTGTGGCGGATCGGCACCCAGATTGCCACGACCAGCACCGAAGAGACGGTCGCCGAGGCCGCGAAGGCCGCGGATTGACCGACCGGTGACCGGGCGGCGGGGCGGGTTCAGTCCAGCTCCGCCAGCACCTCGGCCATCGCTGACTCAACGGTGACCGCATAGGCGACGGGCTTTGCGGCGCCGCCTTCCATCGCCGAGAGAACGGCGACGACGTGGGGCTCGCCGTCGATGATCTGGAAGAACGACGAGCCCGAAGCGCCGAATGTGACATCGCAACCCAGCGTCATCACCGCATCGACGACCGTGGTAATGGTGCAGCCATCCTGCCGCGTCAGGCCGCTGGTACGGTCGCGGCGATAGCTGATCAGCGTCAGCGCCGCGTCGAGGTCGGGTGTCGGAGCGATGGCGAAGTACGGGGCCCGTGCCTTGGGGATCGGTTTCTCGAGCCGGACCAGCGCCATATCGTAGCGGATACTCAGGCCGACGCCGCTGCGGCCGGCGTCGTAAGACGGATGCACCGCGATCCGCGCCGCCTTGCTCTTGCCGGCGCTGACGCCCAGGCGCTCGCCTGCGATGAATTCGACACCGTCCGGCGGGATGATCAGCCCGGTCAGTTCGCTGGTGACGCAGTGGGCGGCGGTCAGCACCAGGTCCTCAGCGATCAGCGTGCCGGTGCACATGCCCTCGCTGAACTGGTTCTTGACGTCGAGCCGCCCGACGCCGCGCCAGGGCTTCTGCTCGGCGGCGGTCATCATCCGGCGGCGCTGGAGGTCCAGCGCCCAGGCCGGCAGGCAAGCGCCGGCCGCGATCGACAGCAGAACGATAAGGCGAAGCAACAGTCCCATGGCGCCCATGTTACCCGCACCGGCTCGCCGCCGCGAGCGCTAATCCAGGGTTGCCATCGCCGGGGGGCGCGGACCGCCGGTGGCCCAGTCCAGCAGCTCGGCGGTGTGCACGACGGGGATGCCCGTGGCCGTGCCGATCTGCATCATGCAGCCGATATTGCCCGCAGCGATGACCTGCGGCTGCGTCGCCTCCAGCGTGCGGACCTTGCGCGCCTTCAGCTCGGCCGAGATTTCCGGCTGCAGCAGGTTGTAGGTGCCCGCCGAACCGCAGCACAGATGGCTGTCGGCAGGTTCGGCCACCGAGAACCCGGCCGCGCGCAGCAGCTTCTTCGGCGCATCGGTCACCTTCTGGCCGTGCTGCAGCGAGCAGGCGGCGTGATAAGCGATGCGCAGCGCGCCGCAGTCCTTGACCCCCTCGAGCCCCTGCGCGGCCATGAACTCGGTGACGTCCTTCGCCAGGGCCGACACCCGCGCCGCATCCGCCGCCATCGCCGGATCGTTGCGGAACATGTAGCCGTAGTCCTTCACCGTGGTGCCGCAGCCCGAGGTGTTGATGATGATCGCGTCCAGCCCCTCGCCGTCGGCTTCCGCCACCCAGGCCCGGATATTGGCCGCCGCCGAGGCATGGGCCAGATCCTCCTTGCCCATGTGATGGGTCAGCGCCCCGCAGCAGCCGGCGCCCCGGGCCACCACCACGTCGCAGCCGTGGCGGGTCAGGAGCCGGATGGTGGCGGCGTTGATGTCCGGGTTCAGCGCCTTCTGGGCGCAGCCGGTCATCAGCGCCACGCGCTTGCGCCGCGGACCAGTTGCCGGGGTAACTCCGGGGTCGTCATGACGCATCGGCGGCGCGATGCGCGGGGGCGCGATGTCGATCATGGCGCCGATCTTGCCGGGGAACAGCCAGGGCGCCAGGCGGCGGAACGGCTTGGCCAGCATCGCCCCGGCCATGGCCAGCCGGAACCGCCCCGGATAGGGCAGGATCAGGGTCAGCAGATGCCTCAGCGCCCGGTCGAACAGGGGCCGCTTGTAGGTCTTCTCGATATGCGCCCGGGCGTGGTCGACCAGGTGCATGTAGTGCACCCCCGAGGGACAGGTGGTCATGCAGGCGAGGCAGGAGAGGCAGCGGTCGATGTGCTTCACCGTCTTCTCGTCGGCGGGCCGGCCGTTCTCCAGCATGTCCTTGATCAGGTAGATGCGCCCGCGCGGGCTGTCGAGCTCGTCGCCCAGCACCTGGTAGGAGGGGCAGGTCGCGGTGCAGAAGCCGCAATGCACGCAGGCGCGCAATATCTCGTTGGCCCGGGCGATGCCGGGGTCCTGGAGCTGCGCTTCGGTGAAGTTGGTCTGCATCGCGCCTCATGCCCCCATGCGGCCGGGGTTCAGCACCCCGGCCGGATCGAACTTCGCCCTCAGTCCGGCCGCGATCCGGGCAAGCGGCGCCGGCTCGGGCTGGAAGACCCCGACGGCGGCCCGGGTGACGGCGCTTGCCCGGACCAGCGTCGCATGGCCGCCGAGGGCCGCCACCGCCGCGCGTATGCGCGCCGCGCCGGCGTCGCCTGCCTCGGCCACCCGCAGCCAGACGAGCCCGCCACCCCAGTCATAGATCGCCTCGTTGGCGAGCCCCGCTTCGGCCAGTTCCGCGCTGAGCTTCGGCCCGTCCGAGGGCCGGAGCGAGGCGCGCCAGACGGCGCCGTCCTGCCCGGCGAAGAGGGTCACGTCGCGCACCGCCTGCCACAGCGCGGCGCTGTCGCCGCCTTCCGCCACCTTGCAGTCCGGGCCACAAAGGGCGCGCAGCTTGGCCAGGCGTTCGGCGACCGACCCGGCCAGCCCCTCGATCCGCAGCATCGTGCGGGCGCCTGAATGGGCCGCCCCGGTGATGCCGTAGGGCGAGGTCAGGGCCCGGCTCAGCTCCGCGATGCCGGCGGCTGCATCCAGCCCCTCATGGATCAGCGTCGCCTCCGCCTCCGGCTTCGGCAGCACCTTGAAGGCGATCTCGGTGATCACGCCCAGGGTGCCGTAGCTGCCGCAGAGCAGCTTCGGCAGGTCGTAGCCGGTGACGTTCTTCATCACCCGCCCGCCGCTCTTGATCGCCTCGCCGCGGCCGTTGACGAAGCGCAGGCCAAGGATCGAATCCCGGCAGGCCCCGGCGGCGATGCGGCGCGGGCCGGAGACGCCGCAGGCGACGACGCCGCCGATCGTCGGCTCGCCCTCGCTTCCCAGCAGCGCCCGGTGGTCCATCGGCTCGAAGGGCAGCATCTGCCCCTCGGCGGCCAGCGCCGCCTCGACCTCGGCGACCGGCGTGCCCGCCTTGACGACAAGCGTCAGCGCGCCGGGCTCGTAGAGCGAGATGCCGGAGAGCCCGGCGGTAGAGAGGCTGCGCTCGGCCTGGACCGGACGGCCAAGTCCCGCCCGGGTACCCCCGCCGAAAATCTCCAGCGGCGTCTTCGCCGCGGCGGCCGCGCGCACCGCCTCGGCCAGGTCCGCCTCGGTGGCGGGGCTCAGGGTCTCGGTCATCGGGGTCAAACTCCGCGATGGCTCTGCGAGGCCGCCAGCGGGAACACCTTGGCCGGGTTCAACAGCCATTGCGGGTCGAACACGTCCTTCAGCTCCATCTGCTGCGCCAGGTCTTCGGCCGAATACTGGTGCAGCATCAGGTCGCGCTTCTCGACGCCGACGCCGTGCTCGCCGGAAAGGCAGCCGCCCACATCGACGCAGAGCCGCAGGATATCGGCGCCCAGCGCCTCGGCCTTCTCCAGCTCGCCCGGCTGGTTGGCGTTGAAGATGATCAGCGGATGCATGTTGCCGTCGCCCGCATGGAACACGTTCGCGACCTTCAGCCCATACTTGGCCGCCAGCTCCGCCGTGCCCTTCAGCACGCGGGGCAATTCGCTGACCGGAACCGTGCCATCGAGGCAGATGTAATCGCCGAGCTGCCCCATGGCGCCGAAAGCCGACTTGCGGCCCAGCCAGATCGCCTTCGATTCCGCCTCCGAACCGCTCTCGCGAATCACCATCGGGTTGTGGCGGCCCGCCACCTCTTTGATCCGCGCCAGCTGCTCGTCGATCTCGGCGGGCGAGCCCTCGACCTCGACGATCAGAAGCGCCTCGACGTCCAGCGGATAGCCGGCCTTGGCGTGGTCCTCGGTGGCATGGATGCAGAGCCTGTCCATGAACTCGATGGCGACCGGGATGACGCCCGCCTTGATGATGTCGGCGACGCAGGCGCCGGCGGTCTCGCTGGAATCGAAGCCCATCAGCACCGGGCGCGCGCCCTCGGGGCTCGCGAGGATGCGCAGGGTCGCCTCGGTCACGATGCCGAGCTGGCCCTCCGAGCCGCAGATCAGCCCCAGCAGGTCGTAGCCCGCCGGGTCCAGCTGCGCGCCGCCGATCTCCACGATCTCGCCCTCGGCGGTGACCAGCTTGACACCCATCAGATTGTTGGTAGTGACGCCGTATTTCAGGCAATGGGCGCCGCCCGAATTCATTGCGATGTTGCCCGAAATCGCGCAGGCGAGCTGCGACGAGGGGTCGGGGGCGTAGAAGAACCCCTCGCCCTGCACGGCGCCCGTGACCGAGAGGTTGGTGATGCCGGTCTGCACCCGGATCACGCGGTTGGGGTAGTCGACCTCGAGCACCCGGTTCATC
>DATHZU010000153.1:0-6082 GCA_035458445.1 Thermohalobaculum sp.
GTGGTGATCAGCAGGTCCATCTGCTCGATGATCGCGGCGGTGTCGGCGAAGTCGCGGTCCGGCCCGCAGGCGTCGAGGATCAGCCCGGCCATGCCCGACCTCAGAAACGCGTCATGCGCCGCGCCCTTGTAGAGGCTGAAGAGCTGCACCCCCGGCAGGGTGGCGAGGGCGAGGAAGCTCTCCGGGCCGGTCGAGCGGCGGTTGTTGGCCCGGTAGGTGGTGCTGCCGGTCCAGACGATGCCGATCTTGAAGCGGCCGGCATGGGGGGCGGTCAGCGCGCGTGCGCGGTTGCGGCTGTCCTGGGGAATGTGCAGACGGGGCGGCGGCGGCGGCCTGCCGCCCGGCAGGCCGATCAGGGCGGGCAGGCTCATGTTCGGGGTCCAGAAGCCGTACGCGTCGCCGGCGCGGGCGGCCCCGGTGATCTCGTCCACACCTTCCAGATGCTCGAACAGGCGGCTGAGCGGTGGCTTTGCGACCAGGGTCACATGCGCGCCCGCCGCCTTCAGGCCAGGCAGGAAGCGTGCCATCAGGATCGCGTCGCCGAAGCCCTGCTCGGGGATCACGACGATGCGTTTTCCGCGCAGGTCCTGGCCCTGCCAGCGCGTCCAGGGGGCGTTTTCGGGCAGGCTCACCTCGTCGCCCTCGTATCGGAACTCGAAATCCGCGAAGCCGGGCCCGTAGTTACCGAGGGTCAGGTGGCTGAGCGCGCGCTGCAGGCGGCATTCGCCCATTCCGGGGATGTCGCCGAGACGGGCCTCGGCGGCGTCGACCAGGGCGATCACCTCGTCATGCCGCCCCAGCCCGCGCCATGCGGCGCAGACATCGCGGATGCGGACGGGGTTGTCGGGCTGGGCGTCGAGCAGCCGCTGACGGATCGTGGCGGACTCGGCGAAATCGCCGTGATCGGCCAGCGCATTGGCCAGGTTGTTCCAGGCGCTGGTCAGGCCGGGGTCGATCTGCAGGGCCCTGCGGTGAACGGCAATGCTGGGAGCATGCAACCCCTGGCGGCGCAACAGCGCCCCCAGATTGGTCCAGGCGCCGGCATTCCCGGGGCGCAGCGCCAGATAGCTGCGGTACAGCGGTGCCGCTTCGTCGTATTTCTGCTCTCGGTGCAGGGTCACGGCGCGCTGCAGAAGGGCTTTCAGCCTTTGTTCGAGGTCGGCAGGCTTCTGGGTCATCTGCGGCATTCTTCCGGGCGCGGAGCCCGGCCGCACCCCGTGGCGCCCGGACGGGCCTGTTCTGTTTCGATCCGGCGCCCATGGCAACGAAAATCTAGGTCCGGAGTGTTTTCGCCGCCCCGAAAGCAGGGTATGAGCGTTGCGGAGGCGGTGTACCCCAGGGAGGCGGCGATGACGGAGACGAAGCCTGCCGAGGCCATCGAGGACGAGCGCGACGACGAGTATGCGCTGGACCCGGATGTCGTTGCCGCGGTCATGGAATCGGTCGATGCGGGCGACCGGCTGGCGGTGCTGGAGCTGGTGCGCGACCTGCACGTCGCCGACCTGGCGGACCTGATCGAGCAGATCGATTCCGACCATCGCCGCCGCTTCATCGACCTGGCCTGGGCCGATATCGACCACGAGGTCCTGGTCGAGGTCGAGGAGGGTATCCGCGACGAGATCCTGGTCTTCCTGGAGCCGGAGAAGCTGGCCGAGGCGATCCGCGACCTGGACACCGACGACGTGGTGTATCTGGTCGAGGACCTGGAGGAGGCCACCCAGCGCCGGGTGCTGGAGGCGCTGGAGCCCGCCGACCGGGCGGCGGTTGCCAAGTCGCTGACCTATCCGGAGGATACCGCCGGCCGCCTGATGCAGTCGGACTTCGTCAAGGCGCCGCCGTTCTGGACCGTCGGCCAGATGATCGACACGATGCGCGCCGACGACGACCTGCCCGAGCAGTTCTACGACATCATCATCGTCGATCCCGCGGCCCGCCCGGTGGGCAAGGTGCCGCTGAGCGTGCTGCTGGGGGCGCGGCGCCCGGTGACGCTGGACTCGCTGATGGCCGACGACTTCCGCACGCTGCACGTGGAGGACCCGCAGGAGGACGTGGCCTATGCCTTCAACCAGTACCACCTGGTTTCCTGCCCGGTGGTCGACGATGCCGGCCGCGCGGTGGGCGTCATCACCATCGACGACGCGATGGAGGTGCTGGAGGACGAGGCCGAGGAGGACATCCTGCGCCTTGGCGGCGTCGGTGACGAGGAGATCTCGGACCGGGTCTGGGAGATCACCAAGCGGCGATTCCCGTGGCTGGCGGTGAACCTGGTGACCGCGATCCTGGCCTCGATGGTGATCGCGCTGTTCGACACGACGATCAGCGGCTTCGTGGCGCTGGCGGTGCTGATGCCGATCGTCGCCTCGATGGGCGGCAATGCGGGCACTCAGACGCTGACGGTCGCGGTGCGCGCGCTGGCGACCCGCGATCTGACCTCGACCAACGCCATGCGCGTCGTCGCGCGCGAGGCCTCGGTCGGCCTGGCCAACGGTGTGTTCTTCGCGGTGATCATGGGCGCCGTCGCCTGGGCCTGGTTCGACAACCCCATGCTGGGCGCGGTCATCGGCGCCGCCATGGTGGTGAACCTGCTGGTCGCGGGGCTGGCAGGAATCCTGGTGCCCATCGGGCTCGACAAGCTGGGCGCCGACCCGGCGCTGGCCTCGGGCGCGTTCGTGACCACAGTCACCGATGTGGTCGGGTTCTTCGTGTTTCTGGGGCTGGCCGCGGCAGTGCTGCTATAGGGCCTCGCCCGAACGCGCGGTCTGCCGCGTCGCTTTCATTGCCCCGGCCGGGTCGGCAGGGGATGACGCCCTTTGGGCCAACCGGAACAGTAAGAGAACGGGGCGCGGCGAAGGCGAATCGGTCTCGCGCTCGGGTTGCCGAGAGAAATGCTCAGGTAGCAGGGAAATCGCCAATAAGGTGAATCTGCTTTTAGTTTGTCACGTATTGGGAGAATATACTTTCAAATTGTTACTGAATCCAAGCGTACGGCGCTGAACGGCACAATACGAACAAAATTAATCTGCTAAAATAATGGCGCGAACAGCCGTTTCTTACTATGTCACGTGGAGAAGCTTGCCTTGCCGGGAGAAGGTCTATGGCTATTTTGATGCCGAAAGGCGCGGCAGCACTGGGTGTTGCGGCAGCGCTATCGCTTTATGGCACCGCATTTTCTCAGCAACCCCAGACCTTTGGGATCGGCGCGCCGTCAACCGTAGAGGAACTGCCCGCGGGCGCGTTCCGCGACAGCCTGCTGGCGCTGACGCCGCAGGCGCGGGGCCGGGCGATGCAGATTCTTCGCGGAACGACCACGCCGGCGGCCGACTTCGCCTTCATGCGCGTCGACGAGGAGGGCGGGATCTTCTATGTCGATCCGGCGCCCGACGAGGTGGAGGAAAGCGGTGCCGAACCACCGCTGTCCGAGCCAATTCTCGAAGCCGACGTGTTCAAGCTGCATTCGAAGCCGGGTGCCGCCACGATTCTGTACATCGATTTCGACGGCCACGATCTGATCGATACGCGCTGGAACGCCTATTCCGGGCAGCCGGTTCTCCACATGCTGCCCTATGATCTGGATGGCAATCCTTCGAGCTTCAGCCAGGCCGAGGTGACCCGCATCGCCGAATCCTGGCGCCGGGTCGCCGAGGATTTCTCGGATTTCGACGTCGACGTGACCACCGAGGAGCCGCCCTTCACGGTTCGCGCCAGCGGGCGGATCCAGTACGCGTCCAATGTCGGCCACAACCTGGTGACCAATCAGCAGGACGCAAACGGCTACTGGGTCTACACCCAGGGCGGCTGCGGATGCGGCGGCGTCGCCTATCTGGGCGTTTTCGGCAACAGCTACTACCAGCCCGGCCTGACCTTCAACAAGGGGCTGGGCAGCAACGCTCTGACGATTTCGCACGAGACCGGGCACAACCTGAACCTCAGCCATGACGGCACGTCGACCAGCGGCTATTACAGCGGGCACGGTTCCGGCGAGACGAGCTGGGGCCCGATCATGGGCGCGCCGTTCGGCGACAGCATCACCACCTGGAGCCGGGCCGAGTATCCGAACGCGAACAACAACCAGGATGACTACGCGGTCATCAGCAACTACCTGCCGATCCGGACCGACGACCACGAGGACGTGAACCTGGGCGCGGCGACGCCGCTGCTGGTCACCGGCGGGGTCAATGTCGTCAGCAATGCGCGGGTGACGGACCCGAGCTGGGCGAGCCTGGCCAACAAGGGCATCATCGAGGACCCGAACGACTACGACCTGTTCTCGATGTCGGTCGGCGTCGGTACCATCCAGCTCAGCATCGATCCGGCGAAACTCGAGACCTACGAGGGCAACCAGGGCGCCAATCTCGACGTCCAGGCCAGGCTGCTGGACGCGTTCGGCACCGAGTTGCAGCTCTCGAATCCCGATCTTCAGGTCGGCGCGGACATCAACTATGTGGTGACGGTGCCGGGCGACTATTACCTGGAGATCACCGGCGTCGGCCGCGCGGGAACCGGCGGCAGCGACCACGGGCACAGCGACTATGTCTCGACGGGCCAGTACTACATCAATGGCACGGTGCCCCCGGACATCGTCACCACCTATCCGCCGGTTGCGCCCAACGACCTGACCGCGACGCTGGTGGGCGACAACAACATCGAGCTGAGCTGGACCGATCCGGTGGCCGCCCCCGAGGCGGACGAAGCCGGGTACCGCGTCTACAGTTCGGTCGATGGTTTGCTGGCGAACCTCCCGTCCGGCAGCGAATTCTATGCCGACAACAACCTCGAGAGCGGCACATACAGCTATTATGTCGAGGTCTATAACAGCGTCGGTACCGACAGCAGCACGGCGACTGCACCGATCGTCATCGACATTCCGTTCTCCGCCACCGCGGTCGCGACAAGCGAGACGACGGCGTTGGGCTCGACCGTTTCGGGCTCGTATCTGAGCACGCAGGATATGCCGGGTTCGGAGACCCTGTCCGAGCAGCACAGCGGCGGCAAACCGGCGAACCGCATGTCCTACCTGGATCACAGCTGGACCGTGACCGGCGTGTTGCCGGGTGCGATCGAGGGTCTGGAGGTTGTCGCCTCGGCACCGCCCAACAGCGACGGCGAAAACTTCGACTTCACCTATTCGGTGAATGGCGGGCCGTGGGAGCCGCTGGGCACGTTGTTTGCCGGGACTGGTGAGGCGACGATGAACGCAGCGCTGCCGACCGCAACCAGCGGTACGGTCACGGTGCGGGTTCAGGATACCGACCGCACCGCGGGCGTGAATAACACGGACACGGTCACGGTCAGTCTGATCCAGGTGACCTCGGTTGGCGATCCGGCCGAGCAGCCGCCGAGCGTCAGCATCACCGAGCCGGCCGACGGGATCACGGTCACCGGCGGCACCGAGCTGGTCTTCTCTGGCGTCGCGGATGATTTCGAGGATGGCAATCTTTCCCCTTCGATCGTGTGGAGCTCGGACATTGACGGCTCGTTGGGCACCGGCGCAAGCGCGATAGCAGTCTTGAGCGGCGGAACCCCGCCCAAGACCCATGTGATCACCGCCGAGGTCACGGACAGCGCTCTGCTGACTTCGTCCGACACGATCGTCGTCACGGTTGACGATACACCGTCGGCACAGTCCCTGTCGGTCGCCGATCTCGACGGCGCCGGGGCGCCCGCCGGGAAGGGCGGCAAGTGGTCGGCGGAGGTGACGGTTCTGGTCGTGGACGATCTGGGCGGGGCCGTGGCTGGGGCCTCGGTCAACGGAAACTGGTCGGGCGGCGCCTCGGGAAGCGGAAGCTGCATCACCGATGCCGCCGGGCTCTGCTCGGTCAACAAGGGCGGGCTGAAGGGCAATGTCGCCATGGTGATCTTCGGCGTGACCGGGATTTCGGGATCGTTGCCCTATGACGCCACGTCCAACGGCGATCCGGACGGCGACAGCGACGGCACGTCGATCACCATCACCGCGCCCTGACTACCAGCGCGCGAACAGCAAACGGGGAGCGGTCGCCGCTCCCCGTTTTTCTTTGGCCACTCGTCATGCCTGAATGCCTTGATTTTCCGGCTCTCAAGGCTTCCATTGCTGGTTCAACCG
>DATHZU010000154.1:0-6561 GCA_035458445.1 Thermohalobaculum sp.
GGGCGCAACTGGCCGGCGATCTGCGCCACCAGGGTCGATTTCCCCGCCCCGTTCGGCCCGATCAGCGCATGGATCTCGCCCGGCAGCAGCGTCAGCGACACGTCGTCGCTCGCCCTCAGCGCGCCGAAACTCTTGCACAGCCCGAGGACCTCCAGGACCGGCTCAGCCATGGCGCGCCTCGCCAGCCAGCAGCCCCACCAGCCCGCCCCGGGCGAACAGCACCACCCCCAGCAGGATCAGCCCCAGCAGCATCTGCCAGTGATCGGTCAGCCCGCCGAAGACATGCTCCATCGCCACGAACAGCACCGCCCCCGCCACCGGCCCGTAGAGCCGCCCGACACCGCCCAGGATGACGAAGACCATGATCTCGCCGGACATATGCCAGCCCAGCATCGACGGGCTGACAAAGCCGTTCAGATCGGCATACAGAGCCCCCGCCAGACCGGTAATCATCGCCGAGATCACGAATGCGGCCAGTTTGACCGGGAAAGGCTCGATCCCCACCGTCGCCAGCCGTCCGGGGTTCATCCGCGCGCACATCAGCGCCGCCCCGAAGCGGGCGCGCATCAGCACCGATGTCAGCCCCAGCGCGGCCAGCAGGCAGCCGAAGCAGATCAGGAAGAAGGTCAGCGGGTCGTAGGTATCGGTTCCGGCGAAGCCGTTGCGCAGATAGATCGACAGCCCGTCCTCGCCGCCATAGGCGGGCCAGGAAACCGCGAAGTAGTAGATCATCTGCGCGAAGGCGAGCGTGATCATGATGAAATAGACGCCGGAGGTACGCAGGCTGATCGCCCCGATCGCCGCCGCGACGGCGCCGGTGACCAGCATCGCCGCCAGCCAGATCGGCGGCATCTGGTCGGTGCCCGGAACGGCCACGGGCCAGGTCACCGCCGGCGTGCCGTTGAACGCCGCCAGCGCCGAGATCCCCGCCACATAGCCGCCGATCCCGAAGAAGGCCGCATGGCCGAAGCTGACCATGCCGCCAAAGCCCAGCGCCAGGTTCAGCCCCACCCCCGCCAGCGCCAGGATCACCGCCCGGCTGGCGAGATTGGCATAATAGGGCTCGCCCAGCCCGATCGCGACCAGCGGCACCGCCAGCAGCGACAGGGTCAGCGTGGCATTGAAGCGGCGCTCGGCCGAGCCCTCCCAGACGGCGGCGAAGGGCCGCCGCCGCGCCCGCCTTTCTGCCCGCTCAGCCATCGGCGGGGAACAGCCCCTGCGGCTTCACCGCCAGGATCGCCGCCATCATCAGGTAGATCGACATCGAGGCGATAGCCGAGCCGGTCGAGGTGGCCGACGAGGCGTCGGTCACCAGCTTCAGCGCCATGGGCAGGAAGATGCGTCCCAGCGTGTCGACCACGCCCACCAGCACCGCCCCCACCAGCGCGCCCCGGATCGAGCCGATGCCGCCGATCACGATGGTGACGAAGGCCAGGATCAGCACCGGCTCGCCCATGCCGATCTGCACCGACTGCAGCGCGCCGACCAGGGCGCCCGCCAGCCCCGCCAGCGCGGCGCCCAGCGCGAACACCACGGTGTAGAGCTTCGCGATGTCCACCCCCAGCGCGCCGATCATCTCGCGGTCGGATTCGCCCGCCCGGATGCGCATCCCCAACCGCGTGCGCCGGATCAGCCAGAACAGGCCCGCCGCCACCGCCAGCCCGGCCCCGATCAGCGCCAGCCGGTAGACCGGATAGCCGGCGCCGCCCGGCAGGGTGACATGGCCCGACAGCGCCGGCGGAATGTCCAGCCACATCGGCTGGCCGCCGAAGATCATCCGCGCGCCTTCCGAGAAGATCAGGATCAGCGCGAAGGTCGCCAGCACCTGGTCCAGATGGTCGCGCGCGTAGAGCCGGCGCATCACGCCCACCTCGACCAGCGCCCCCACCGCCGCCGCCGCCGGGACCCCCGCCAGCAGCCCCAGCCAGAACGAGCCCGTGGTCCCCGCCACCCAGGCGCAGACGAAGGCGCCGGTCATGTACAGCGACCCATGCGCCAGGTTGATCAGCCCCATCACCCCGAAGACCAGCGTCAGCCCCGCCGCCATCAGGAACAGCATGACCCCCAGCTGGAGCCCGTTCAGAAGCTGCTCGATCAGGAGGGCGAGGGTCATTCAGGGTGCCAGTTCATAGCGCGACAACGATGTCCCGGGCCTGACCCGGGACCTCTTTTTCACCGGAGGCCAGGAGGTCCCGGCGCAAGGCCGGGACACCGGCGCCCCCTACATCTTGCACTCGCCCGCATAGGCATCGGCGTGGTCCGCCTCGGCCAGGCCCAGCAGCTTGTTGGTCGGCTTGCCGTCGCCCGCCACCACCTCGCGCACATAGATGTTCTGGATCGGATGGTGGTTGGTATTGAACCGGAACGCGCCCCGCACGCTGGCGAAGTCCGCCGCCTCCAGCGCCGCGCGGAAGGCGTCCTGGTCCTTGATATCGGCCTTGGCCAGCGCCGAGATCATCAGGTTCGCCGTGTCGAAGCCCTGGCTGGCATAGAGCGTCGGCGTGCGCCCGTATTCGGCCCGGAAGCTCTCGACGAAGGCCTTGTTGGCGGCGTTGTCCAGGTCATACGCCCATTGCGAGGTGTTCTTCACCCCCAGCGCCGCGTCGCCGACCGCGCCCAGAATGATCTCGTCGAACGAGAAGGCCGGCCCGTAGAGCGGAATGCCCACCCCCGCCGCCGCGTACTGCTTCATGAAGCCGATGCCCATGCCGCCCGGCAGGAAGAAGAACACCGAGTCCGCCCCGCTGGCGCGAATCTGGCTGATCTCGGCCGCATAGTCGGACTGGCCGACCTGGGTGTAGAGCTCGGCGGTGAGACCCTCCTCGCCGAAGCCGCGCTTGAACCCGGTCAGCGCATCGGTGCCCGCCGGGTAGTTCGGCGCCATGATGAAGGGCGCCTTGACCCCCTCGGCCTTCATGTAGGCGCCCATCGCCGCGTGCAGGTCGTCGTTCTGCCAGGCGACGTTGAAATAGTTCTTGTGGCACCCGGCGCCGGCCAGCAGCGACGGCCCGGCATTCGGCGACAGGTAGAACACGCCCTCGCGCAGCGCCGCCGGCACCACCGCCAGGGCGACGTTCGAGAAGATGATCCCGGTCAGCAGGTCGACCTTGTCCTTCTGGATCAACTCGTCCGAGGCCTGCTTGCCGAGGTCCGGCTTCAGCCCGTCATCCTTGACGATCACCTCGACATCGGTCCTGCCGGACTGCTTCAGCGCCAGCAGGAACCCGTCGCGCGCATCGGTGCCCAGATGCGCGCCCGGTCCCGACAGCGTGGTGATCATGCCGACCTTCACGTCGGCGGCGGCGGCTCCGGCCAGCATCAGTGCCGCGGCCAGCGCGGCCCCTCCCAGAAGCGTTCTCATTTGCCTTCTCCCTGTTGCGTTTTGGCAATCCGACCATCAGATGAGCGCGGATTCGCCGATATTGCTAGCCTCTGGCGAGCATGGCGGGCAAGATTCTCGTGGCCGGATGGCCGCTGGAGGGCAGAATGGACTGGGACGACGCCTATAACAACCGCGGCCACATCCCAGGCGGCGCCGAATTTCCGGCCCGCTGGGCCGCCGCGGCGGCGGCGTTCCGCAAGCAAATGCTGGACACCGGGAAAGCCCATCTCGACCTGCCATACGGCACGGCGACGCGCGAGCGTTTCGACCTGTTCCTCCCCCAGGACATGGCCCAGGGCCTGCTGGTCTACGTCCATGGCGGCTACTGGCACCTGTTCGGCAAGTCCGACTGGTCGCACCTGGCGGCGGGGGCACTGGCGCGGGGCTGGGCGGTCGCGATGCCCGGCTACACGCTGTGCCCCAATATCCGCGTCGCCGGCATCACCCGGCAGATCGGCGCGGCGATCAGCGCGGCGGCGCGCCAGCTCGGCGGCCCGATCCGGCTGGTCGGCCATTCGGCAGGCGGACATCTGGTGACCCGGATGCTGTGCATGGGCGCGCCGCTGCCGGACGCGGTGCTGAACCGGATCGCCGGCGTGACATCGATCAGCGGCGTCCACGACCTTCGCCCGCTGCTGCGCACGGCCCTCAACGACCAGATCCAGCTCGACGAGGCCGAGGCCATCTCTGAAAGCCCGGCCCTGCTGCGCCCGCGCGAGGGCGTGCCCCTGACCTGCTGGGTCGGCGCCGCCGAGCGCCCGGAATTCGTCCGCCAGAACGCGCTTCTGGCCAATATCTGGACAGGTTGCGGTGTCGAGACCAGCGCCGTCGAGGACCCCGGCCGGCACCATTTCGACGTCATCGAGGGTCTGAGCAATCCCGACACCCCGCTGATGCGCGCGGTCCTGGGCAAGCCCTGACTCGCCAAAGCCCTGGAGAACGGTTCAATGACCCCCGACATCCTGATCAAGGGCGGCACGCTGGCCGACGGCACCCAGGCCGACATCGCCATTGCCGGCGACCGCATCACCCATGTCGAGCCGGGGATCGCGGCGCGGGCGGGCGAGGTGATCGACGCGACCGGCAAACTGGTCTCCGCCCCCTTCGCCGACCCGCATTTCCACATGGACGCCACGCTCAGCTACGGCATTCCGCGGATCAACGCCTCCGGCACCCTGCTCGAGGGCATCCGGCTCTGGGGCGAGCTGAAACCGCTCCTGACCGTCGAGGCGGTGGTCGAGCGGGCGCTCAGATACTGCGAGATCGCCGTCTCCAAGGGCCTCCTGGCGATCCGCAGCCATGTGGATGTCTGCGACCCCCGGCTGACCGGCGTCGAGGCGCTCATCCATGTGCGCGAGACCGTGAAACCCTGGCTCGACCTGCAACTCGTCGCCTTCCCCCAGGATGGCTGGTTCCGCGATCCCCACGGCGCTGCAAACACCAAACGCGCCCTCGACATGGGCGTCGATGTGGTCGGCGGCATCCCGCATTTCGAGCGGACCATGGCCGACGGCGCCGCCTCGGTCCGCGCCGCCTGCGAACTGGCGGCCGACCGCGGCCTGATGGTCGACCTGCATTGCGACGAATCCGACGATCCCCTCTCGCGCCACATCGAGACGCTGGCGGCCGAGACCATCCGCTGCGGCCTGCAGGGCCGGGTCGCGGGCTCGCACCTGACCTCGATGCACTCGATGGACAACTACTACGTGGCCAAGCTGCTGCCGCTGATCGCCGAGGCCCAGGTGGCCGCGATCCCCAACCCCCTGATCAACATCACCCTCCAGGGCCGGATGGAGACCTATCCGAAGCGGCGCGGCATGACCCGGGTGCCGGAACTGCTGGCCGCCGGTGTCACCGTCGCCTTCGGCCAGGACTGCGTCATGGACCCCTGGTATTCGCTCGGCACCGGCGACATGCTGGATGCCGCCCATATGGGCCTCCACGTCGCCCAGATGACCAGCCCGGTCCAGATGCGGCAATGCTACGAGATGGTCACGACCGCGCCTGCGCAGGTCATGGGCCTCACCGATTACGGCCTGGCGCCCGGCAAGCTCGCCAGCCTGGTAGTGATGGACGCCGCCGACCCGATCGAGGCGATCCGCCGCCGCCCGGAACGACTGGCCGTCATCTCGAAGGGCCGCGTGGTGGCGCGCACGGAACCGGCGCGGACGACCCTGTCGCTGCCGCGCTGACCCCCGGCGGTCCGGCCTCATTTCGCGGTCACTCTGCCGCTTCCGACGATCCACTCGTCGCGCGCAGCCGGTCGAGCGCGTCGGTCAGCCGGGCGATGGCGCGCTGCCGTTCGCTTTCCGACATCGCTGCGGGGTCGGCCTCGACCAGCTGGCCAAGACCACGCTCCTCCGGGGCCGCACCGGCGCTCCCGCACCGGCCCGTCACCTGATAGGTCGCGATCGGATAGGCCAGCCCCTTGACCTCGACCTCGCCGCGTTCCTCGCAGTCGAAATCCGCCGCGATATGGGCGTAGGTCTCGTAGGAAATCAGGATTTCACCGGGCGCGGCCAGACTTTCCAGCCGCGAGGCGGTGTTCACGCCACGGCCGATGATGGTGTAATCGAGCCGGTCCTCGCTGCCGAAGTTTCCGACCGTGCAGAAGTCGGTATGGATGCCCATCCGGCAGCGGAGCGGCCGGGCGATGCCCATTGCCCGCCATTCCTCGGCCAGTTCCAGCATCCTCTGGCGCATGGCGAAGGCCATGTCCACGCAGGCCCGCGCGTCGTCGCGAACGCCCCGCGTCTCGGGGTCGCCGAAAAAGATCAGGATCGCGTCGCCCACATACTTGTCGATGGTCGCTCCGTGATCCAGCGCGATCCGGGACATCTCGGTCAGGTAGTGGTTCAGTAGCTGGGTAAGCTCCTCCGACTCCAGTCGGTCCGCCGTCTCGGTGAAATCTGCGATGTCGGAAAAGAAAACCGTCAGCTTCTTTCGCGTTGCCGCAATCTTGACCTCCTGACGCCCCTGGAAGATCGACTCGTAGACCTGCGGCGAAAGGTATTTCGAGAGTTGCAGCGACAGCAGCTCGAGCTGGCTGGATTTCGCCGCCAGGTCCTCCTCGCGGCGCTTCAGCTCGGTTATGTCCGAGTAGACCGCGACCGTCCCGCCGTCCTGGGTGCGCCGCTCGCTGACCCGGACCCAGCGGCCGTTGGCATAGCGCTGCACAT
>DATHZU010000155.1:0-2045 GCA_035458445.1 Thermohalobaculum sp.
GAACCCGTCGCCCTGGCCCTCAGCCGCAAGGCCAACCGGCCGGTGAAGATGACCATGACCCGCGACGAGGTGCTGCGCGCCTCGGGCCCGACCTCGTCCAGCTCGATGGACGTCAAGGTCGGCATGAAGAAGGACGGCACCATCACCGCCGGCTGGGCCGACTTGCGCTATCAGGGCGGCGCCTTTCAAAGTTCGCCGGTGCAGTTCGGCGCCATGGCGGCCTTCGCGCCCTATGCCCTGAAGAACGTCAAGACCATCGGCTGGGACGTGGTGGTCAACCGCCCGAAATCGGCGGCCTACCGCGCCCCCGGCGCGCCCATGGGCGCCTATGTGGTGGAAAGCGTGATCGACGAGGCCAGCCGCAAGCTGGGCCTCGATCCGATGGAAGTGCGGCTGAAGAACTGCTCGCGCGAGGGCACAAAATCCGCCTACGGCCCGACCTTCGGCCCGATCGGGCTGGAGGCCACGCTGCAGAAGGCCAAGGCGCATCCGCACTGGACGGCGCCCCTGGGCCCGAACCAGGGGCGCGGCGTCGCCTGCGGCTTCTGGTTCAACTTCGGCGGCAATACCTGCGTCAGCCTGAACGTGAACGCCGACGGCACCATCAGCCTCAGCGAGGGCAACCCGGATATCGGCGGCTCGCGCGCGGCGATGTCGATGATGGCGGCCGAGGAGCTGGGCGTGCCCTACGAGCGGGTGCGCTGCGTGATCACCGATACCGGCTCGCTGGGCCTGAACGACGTGACCGACGGCAGCCGCGTGACCTTCTCGGTCGGGCTGGCCACCATCAAGGCGGCGCGGGCCGCCATCAAGGTGATGTGCCAGCGCGCCGCCAAGGTCTGGAGCATCGACGAGGAGGCGGTGATCTGGGAGGACGGCGCGGCCAAGCCCGCCGGCCCGAACGCCGGCAAGTTCCCGCCGATGACCCTGGCCGAGATCGCCGCCATCGCGTCGAACACCGGCGGACCCATCGCCGGGCATAACGAGGTCAATGCCGAGGGCGCGGGCGTCAGCTTCGCCACCCATATGGTCGATGTGGAAGTCGATCCCGAGACCGGGGCGACCAAGATCCTCCGCTACACCGTGTTCCAGGATGCGGGCAAGGCGATCCACCCGGCTTATGTGGAAGGCCAGTTCCAGGGCGGCGCGGCCCAGGGCATCGGCTGGGCGCTGAACGAGGAGTACATCTACGGCGCCGACGGGCGGTTGCAGAACCCGGGCTTCCTGGATTACCGCATCCCGGTCGCCTCGGACCTGCCGATGATCGACACGGTGATCCTGGAGATTCCGAACCCGGGCCACCCCTACGGGGTGCGCGGCGTCGGCGAGACCTCGATCGTGCCGCCGCTGGCGGCCATCGCCAACGCGGTTTCCCAGGCGGCGGGCGTGCGCCTGACCGAGCTGCCGATGTCGCCGCCGAAGGTGCTGGCGGCACTCGGGGCCGCGCGCGCCTAGGCGTATGGTCCCCCGGCGATGGTGAAGGTCGCGATCTGGGGCTCGCTGCGCGCCATGACCGATGGCGCGGCCGAGGTCGAGGTCGAGGCGAAGACCCTCCGCGAGCTGCTCGACCGGCTCGCGGAGAAGTACCCCGGCATGAAACCCCAGATCGACCGCGGCGTGTCGATCTCGATCGACGGGCTGGTCTACAACGATTCCTGGTTTACCCCGGTCAGGCCCGACAGCGAGGTGGTTCTGCTGCCGCGCATCGTCGGAGGGTAGTCAGTAATTTCTCTTCGGCGGGGCCGACACCCGGGCGGGTTTGGGCAGAGCTGGATGCAAGCATATTCAATCGTTTGAAAAGAAAACACTTTCCCTCTCCCTGAGGGGGCGAGCGATGGGTTGGCCGTTGCCCTGGACCGGCTGCGCCGCCGCGCCTGGATTGATCCGCATCAATGAAGCGCACCCGGCTGCACCCTAGATTGGGTAGACTGATGCAAAGCTGGCTCCGACCCGCGATGAGCAATTTCGCAGCGCTGTCGGCCCGAAACGTTGAAATCAACCGGGGCCGGACCTCGGGATCGCGGACGCCTCCACGGGCAGTTGGG
>DATHZU010000156.1:0-2246 GCA_035458445.1 Thermohalobaculum sp.
CAGATGGCAACCGGCCGCCAGCCCTTCAGCCGCCCGGCACCCACCGGCAAGCGCGTCGCCGTGGTCGGCGCCGGACCGGCTGGCCTCGCCTGCACCCACCGTCTGGCGATGCATGGCCACGAGGTGACCCTGTTCGACGGCAGGCCCAAGGCGGGCGGCCTGAACGAGTTCGGCATCGCCGCCTACAAGACGGTGGACGGTTTCGCCCAGGCCGAGGTCGCGTGGCTTCTGTCGATCGGCGGGATCAGCGTCCAGACCGGCAAGCGGCTGGGGCAGGGGCTGACGCTGGCCGGTTTGCAGAACGACTTCGACGCCGTCTTCCTCGGCATTGGCCTCGGCGGGGTCAACGCGTTGCGGGCGGAAGGCGAGGAACTCGGCGGCGTCCTCCCCGCCGTCGAGTTCATCGCCGACCTGCGCCAGGCGAGCGACCTGTCAAAGCTGCCGGTGGGCCGCAACGTGGTGGTGATCGGCGGCGGCATGACCGCCATCGACGCGGCGGTGCAATCGAAGCTGCTGGGCGCCGAGAATGTCACCCTCGTCTACCGCCGCGGGCAGGAGGCGATGGCTGCCAGCCCCTGGGAGCAGGAGCTGGCCGCGGCCAAGGGCGTCACCATCCGGCACTGGGCGAGGCCCGTGCGGGTGATCGGCGACGGCGCGGCGCGCGAGGTCGAGTTCGAATACACCCGCAATGGCGCGACGGGCCTGGAGGGCACGGGCGAGACCTTCCGCCTGACCGCCGACCAGGTTTTCAAGGCAATCGGCCAGACGCTGGATGGCGCCCCGGAGGGGCTGGCGCTGGAGGGCGGCAAGATCCGCGTAGACGATCAGGGCCGCACTTCGGCCGCGGGCGTCTGGGCCGGCGGCGATTGCGCCTCGGGCGGGGACGACCTCACCGTCACGGCGGTGGCCGAGGGCCGCGATGCGGCAGAGAGCATTCACCGGGCGCTGACGGAGGGCTGACCCATGGCTGATATCCGCAACGACTTCATCGGCATCAAGTCGCCGAATCCGTTCTGGCTCGCCTCGGCGCCGCCGACGGACAAGGAGTACAACGTCCGCCGCGCCTTCGAGGCCGGCTGGGGCGGCGTGGTCTGGAAGACGCTGGGCGAGGCCGGCCCGCCCATCGTCAATGTCAACGGCCCGCGCTACGGAGTGGTCTACGGCGCCGACCGGCGCTTGCTGGGACTGAACAACATCGAGTTGATCACCGACCGGCCGCTGGAGGTGAACCTTCGCGAGATCAAGGCCGTCAAGCGCGACTATCCCGACCGCGCCGTGGTCGTCTCGCTCATGGTGCCCTGCGAGGAGGATTGCTGGAAGTCAATCCTGCCCAAGGTCGAGGAAACCGGCGCCGACAGCATCGAGCTGAACTTCGGCTGCCCGCACGGCATGTCGGAACGCGGCATGGGCTCGGCGGTCGGCCAGGTGCCGGAATACATCGAGATGGTCGCGCGCTGGTGCAAGCAGGCGACCCGGATGCCGGTCATCGTCAAGCTGACGCCGAACATCACCGATATCCGCTACCCGGCCCGCGCGGCAAAGAAGGGCGGGGCCGATGCGGTCAGCCTGATCAACACTGTCAGCTCGATCACCTCGGTGAACCTGGACAATTTCAGCCCCGAGCCCGAGATCGACGGCAAGGGTTCGCACGGCGGTTATTGCGGCCCGGCGGTGAAGCCCATCGCGCTGAACATGGTGGCCGAGATCGCCCGCGACGCCGAGACCCGGGGCCTGCCGATCTCGGGCATCGGCGGTGTCACCACCTGGCGCGACGCGGCAGAGTTCATCGCGCTCGGCGCCGGCAACGTGCAGGTCTGCACCGCTGCCATGACCTATGGCTTCCGGGTGGTGCAGGAGATGATTTCCGGCCTCGAGCAGTGGATGGACGCCAAGGGCCATGCCGATCTGGCGTCCTTCCAGGGCCGCGCGGTGCCGAACGTCACCGACTGGCAGTACCTGAACCTGAACTATGTCACCAAGGCGAAGATCGACCAGGACCTGTGCATCAAGTGCGGGCGCTGTTTCGCCGCCTGCGAGGACACCTCGCACCAGGCCATCGCGCAAAAGGAAGGCCGGGTCTTCGAGGTGATCGACGCCGAATGCGTCGCCTGCAACCTCTGCGTCAATGTCTGCCCGGTAGAGGGCTGCATCACCATGGAACGGCTGGCGCCCGGGGCCGTGGATCCGCGCACTGGCCAAGCTGTGCCGGACAGCCACGGCGACTGGACGACGCATCCGAACAACCC
>DATHZU010000157.1:0-2039 GCA_035458445.1 Thermohalobaculum sp.
GAGGCTGACATAGGCATTTCCGCGGTAGTAGTAGGCCGGAGCGAGTGCTGCCGCCTGCCATCGGCCTGAGTCGATGATCGAGGTGCAACCGACCAAACGCAGTTTCGGGTCGTGCTCCTGTAAGCAATCCTCTTTCATCCCCGCCCATCCGGGTTGGGTATACAGAGTGAGAAGGGCTGCCAAGATCAGCAACGAAATGAGGCGCACGACTGAGGCCACCGATTGATTTCCCTGACCGTGCAAGCCTAGCACAAACCGGTGACGGCAGAAAACCGGCAGGCCATCGCATGGTGGTATCGCATTGGGACTGCCGGCTCTTGGTGCTCATCGAATGTTAGGCTTCATCACACCCGCTTTGCATCGGAACCGGTCAGGCCACCCGGCGCCTTCGCCAAGCCGGCACGTCCTGACCCTTAGGGGCTTGCGGCCCCGTGCGACCCGGATGGCCCGGATCAGGTCCGGGGTGCCGGCTTTCGAGTCCCGGCAGCGCTCCGGCCCGCGCGGCGGCTAATCCGGATATTCCAGCACCAGCCCGTCATGGGCGGGATGCACGTTCTCCGGCGTCGCCGCGTCCAGCTCGGCATAGTCCAGGTCCACGTGCAGGTTGGTCAGGAAGGCGCGGGGCGGCTTCGCCATGGCGATCCATTCCAGCGCCGTCTCGACATTCACATGGCTGACATGCGGGGTGTGGCGCAGCGCATCCACGATCCAGCAATCGGCGCCTTCCAGCGCCGCCCAGGCGGCGGCGCTCATGTCCTTGATGTCGGGGGTATAAACCACCGGGCCGATGCGGAAGCCCAGCGCCTCGATATCTCCGTGCGGCACCAGGAAGGGCTCGATGGCCACGACGCCGCCCGCGCCGCCGATCCTGACCGTGCCCTCGATCCGGTAGAGATCCATGATCGGCGGGTAGTTCGAGCCGGGCGGGGTCTCGAACACATAGCCGAAACGCGCGCGCACCGTGCGCTCGGTGGCCTCGTTCATCCAGGCAGGCAGCCGGGCGCGGCGGTTGAACACCACCATGCGCAGATCGTCGATGCCATGCATGTGGTCGGCATGGTCGTGCGAGAAGACAACGGCGTCGAGATAGCCGACGCCGACGCCGATCAGCTGCTCGCGCACGTCCGGACCGGCGTCGATCAGCACGCTGGTCTGGCCCTCGGGCCCGATCCGCTGGACCAGGAGCGCACAGCGCCGCCGCCGGTTCCGCGGATTGGCCGGGTCGCAGGCGCCCCAGTTTGGCCCGCTGCGGCCGATCCGCGGCACGCCGCCCGACGAGCCCGAGCCCAGAACGGTGATGCACAGTGTCCCGCTCATGCCGCCGCCTTGGCGAAAAGCCGGTCGAAATTGGCGGTGGTGGCGGCGCAGAACTCGTCATAGCCGATCCCGAAGGCCTCGGCGCCCGCCCGCGCGGTGAAGGCCACGAAGGCCGGCTCGCAGCGCTTGCCCCGGTGCGGCGGGGGCGCGAGATAGGGGCTGTCGGTCTCGACCAGGATGCGGTCGAGCGGCGCCGATGTGAAGATGTCGCGCAGGTCCTGCGACCTGGGAAAGGCGGCGATGCCGGACATCGACAGGTAGAAGCCCAGATCAAGTGCGGCCTCGGCCAGCGCGCGCGAGGACGAGAAGCAGTGCATCACGCAGGTATAGGCCCCGGCGCGGTGTTCCTCCGAGAGGATGCGCGCCATGTCGGCGTCGGCGTCGCGCGCGTGGATGATCAGCGGCAGGCCGGTCTGCCGCGCGGCCTCGATATGGAGCCGCAGGCTCTGCTGCTGCACGGCCATCGAGTCGCGGGTGTAGTGGTAGTCGAGCCCGGTCTCGCCGATGCCGACCATGCGGGGATGGCCGGCGATCCTCACCAGCTCGTCGACCGTCGCCATCGGCTCGGTGGCAGCGTTCATCGGGTGAGTGCCAGCGGCATAGAACACGCCCGGATGGGTCTCGGCGATGGCGCGCACCTCCGGCTCGTTGCGCAGGCGGGTGCAGATGGTCACCATCCGGGTCACCCCGGCACGATGCGCGCGCGCGACGACCTCGCCGAG
>DATHZU010000158.1:0-2730 GCA_035458445.1 Thermohalobaculum sp.
AGGACCCAGATCCGGACCGGCGCCTCGCCGCGCCATGTGCCCGCCAAGGTGATCCAGGTCGCAGATATCCCGCGCACCAAGTCCGGCAAGATCGTCGAGCTGGCGGTGCGCGACGTGGTGCATGGGCGGCAGGTCAAGAACCGGGAGGCGCTGGCCAACCCGGAGGCGCTGGACCTCTATCGCGGGTTGGCCGAGCTGGAAGCCTAGCTGCTGAGGCCCGGCACCAGCGTGCAGCGCTGGCGCGGGCTTCTGGGGCGGTTGCTGCACAGCGTCTCGGCGGCGACCAGGGCGTCGAGCACCCGGACCACGTAATCCCGGGTCTCGGCATAGGGCGGCACGCCCTTGTATTTCGCCACCGCGCCCTCGCCGGCATTGTAGCCGGCCAGGGCCAGGACGACGTCATCGTCGAATTCCTTGAGCAGCCAGTCGAGGTAGGCCGCGCCGCCGGAGATGTTCTGGCTGGCGTCAAAGCTGTCCGAGACCCCGAAGCGCCGGGCCGTGGCCGGGATGAGCTGCATCAGGCCCTGTGCGCCCTTGCCGCTGACCGCCCGGCTCTGCCCCGCCGATTCCACCGCGATCACCGCCAGCAGAAGCGATTCCGAAAGGCCGTGGGTGCCGGCCGAGGCCACGATGTGGCTGCCGAATCGCCCGGCGATATCGCGCAGCTTCGCCTCGGAGACCAGCGCCGCGCCGCCCGACCGGCGGCTGCGCAGCGTCGCCAGCGCCGTCTCCCAGCGGGCGGGAGAGGCGGGGGCCAGCGGGTCGTGCAGCTTCCAGAACCAGGCCTGCGAATCACTTCCGCCCCGCGGCCGCGCTGATTCGGGCGCGCGCTTGATCAATCTGCGCTCACCGGCTGCGGGCGGGCGCAAAAGCGTCATTGCGGACCGGTCACCGACCCTGACACCGTTTTTCAGAAACCCCGCCGAGGCCGAAGAATCGAGCAGAATCAGGCCTGTTACAACCATAGCGGTCGCGATCAAACGCCCAAAGGACAAGGTGTTGACAAGATTTCGCCACATTTTGCCGCAATCCCTTCACATTTGTCCGTGTGATCGCCGTTATTCGACCCGCACATTCATATTTCGATATAAATATCATATTCCAAACGGAAGATTCGAAAAAACACTCTTTGTCAGGCGTTGCATTTAGTGTTATTCAAGGACCTACGCGGCAATCTGCGAAACACCATTTCGCCGTGGCTGCATCAAAGGGGTTCGATGCGGCAGTTAAATCGATCTGGGTTGTACCAGAACACTGACCTGAAACGTCTGGAGGGTTCCATGACCAACTTCTTCCACTTCCTTAGCGACGACGCCGGCGCCGTGACCATCGACTGGGTCGCCCTGACCGCGGGCATCCTTCTGCTGGGCATCGCCGTTGTCTACGCGATCTTCAACACCGGTGTTGCCACCGTTGTGCGCGACATCAACACCACGCTGACCAGCGGCCTGCTGTCGGTCAACACCGGCTCGATTTCGAGCTTCAACAACAACAACCAGGGTACCGGCGGCTGATTGTTGTGATATGATACGGACGCCCGCCGACCGGCGGGCGTCCTGAATTTTTTCTGGCCGGGACCAAAAAATGCGGATTATTGCCCTTTTGGTGATGGTTTTCGGAGTCGCCCTCGGCGGGGGCGCGATTTTCTTCGCTTCCAAATACTTCAACGACATGAAGGCCTCGATGGCGCAAAACGAGCCGGACACGGTCCGGGTTCTGGTCGCCAAGGTCTCGCTTCCCTACGGCGCCAGGCTGGGCACAGACCACCTGCAATGGGTGGAGTGGCCGAGAGCCGCGGTTCCCGCGGGCTCGTTCACATCCGTTCAGGCGCTCCTCGGCAATGACGGCAATGCGCGCCGCATCGTTCTGCGCTCGATCGAGCCAGGCGAGCCGATCCTCGCCGCCAAGCTGACCGAGCCCGGCCAGTCGCCGCGCATGGCGATGAACCTGGGCGACGGCAAGCGGGCGGTCTCGATCCAGATCGACGCGGTCAGCGGCGTCGCTGGCTTCGTGGCGCCGGGCGACCAGGTCGACATCCTGCTGACGCGCGAGCAGCGCGGCCAGCTGACCAGCAGCGTGATCCTGCAGGAGATCACCATCATCGCCGTCGACCAGCTTTCGAACTCGGAAAGCTCGTCGCCGCGGCTTGGCAAGACCGTCACGGTCGAGGTCGATACGACCCAGGCACAGAAGCTGGCCCTGGCCCAGCAGATCGGTCGCCTGTCCCTGACGCTTCGCGGCACCGGCGAAGAGGACGCCGGACCGGTGGCGCCGGTGACCGAGTCACAGCTCTCGGATCTGGCGGCGCCCGCGGCCCCTGCTCCGGTCGATCCGGGCCTCAAGGTTCGGGTCCGCCGCGCCGGGCAGCTGTCCGATGTCGTGCCGGTCCAAGAGGGTGCCGGGTCGAATGCCGACTCGGACGGTGGAGCCGCCGCGGGTAACTGAGGCCTTGTCGCCACAAATTCTGCGTTTCCAGTGGAACTCTAGGCGACAAACGCTTGAGTAGCTGATCAAAATGTAATTTACTGTTTGTCCGTGAAGGTCGGGACATTCCTAGACGTGCTCGGGGGCGCGAACAATATGAAAGATAGCATGAGAAAACTTCTAACCATGGCAATGGCCGTTCTGCTGCTTGGCGGACCGCTGTTGGGAGGGGGTCAGGCGGCCGCGCAAGGCAGTTCGGTGCTGCGTGTTGCGACCGGTCTGGCATCGGACAACATCAACGTGTTG
>DATHZU010000159.1:0-2083 GCA_035458445.1 Thermohalobaculum sp.
GCTTTGCCGATAGCTGTCGGCCTGGCTTAGCCCCCGCGCTAGCCCTTGAGCGAACGCCGCTTGCTGGGGGGTAAGGCCGGATTCGTCTTTGACAATCTTGGGCATTAAACTGTCCTCCTTTGGACGCAGTATATACTTAGATATCTAAGCATTGAAGCGAAACAAATGGTCAGACGCCATGAGCGGCGCAATATCTTGGCCGCATCTTCACTTCATGAAACTTATAAGAAAACCTATTACTTCAGCCCGATCATGTCGGCTATTTGCCGTTTTACGACCGGAGTTGTCCGTAAGCGGACGTGCGGGAAGCGGTTGACGGGACCGTGCCTTCGATCAAAATTTGCCCTTGGCATTGGATGCGCCGACTTCCGCTAACAGGCCATGTACTAAACCGCTCTCGCGGTAATTTGGGGCACGAGGCGTCGGCCATGGCTTGTCATCGACAGGTTTCATCTTGAGGATAGAGGGTTACGTTTAACCCAGCCTCAAGCGAGGAGCGGGGCCATGCCGCGTCACGGGTTGGAGATCGCGGACATCTTCCGTGCTCATGGCCCGGCCTGGCGGCACGCCAACGCCGGTCATATCAGCCTCGGCCAGCTCAAGGTCATGGCGGCCATCGAGCGCTGCCGCACTGCGGCCCTTGGCGGTCATGTGGCGGCTTGCGAGGAGTGCGGCCACGAGCTTGTCGCCTACAACTCATGCCGCAACCGCCATTGCCCCAAGTGCCAGGGCAAGACCGCCAACGATTGGCTCGCCGCCCGCGAGGCCGAACTGCTTCCGGTACCTTACTGCCACGTGGTGTTCACCGTGCCTCCCGAGATCGCCGACATTGCCTATCACAACAAGGCGGTGATCTACGACATCCTGTTCAAGGCCGCCGCCGAGACCCTGATCACCATCGCCGCCGACCCTCGCCATCTCGGCGCCCGCATCGGTTTCACCGGCGTGCTCCACACCTGGGGATCGGCGCTGACCCACCATCCACACCTGCACTTCATCGTACCCGCCGGTGGCATCTCCATGGACGGCCGATGTTGGGTATCCTGCCGGCGGAACTTCTTCCTGCCCGTCCGCGTGCTCTCCAAGCGGTTCCACTGGCGGTTTCTGGAACGGCTTCGTCAGGCCCACCATGCCGGACGATTGCGGTTCTTCAACGATCTGGCGCCGCTGGCCGATGAAAAGGCCTTCGAGGCCTACCTCGCACCGCGCCGCGAGACCGAATGGGTGGTCTACGCCAGGCCGCCGGTCGCTGGCCCCGCCGCAGGCCTCGCCTATCTTGCCCGCTACACCCACCGTGTCGCCATCGCCAACTCACGCCTCGTCACCTGCGAGGCCGGCAAGGTCAGCTTCAAGTACAAGGATTACCGCGCTAACGGACGGGCGCGGCACAGAACCATGACGCTCGCCGCCGGCGAGTTCATCCGCCGCTTCCTCATCCATGTGCTGCCATCGGGATTCCACCGCATCCGGCATTACGGTTTGTTCGCCAACGGTACACGCGCCGCCAACATCGCCCGCGCCCGCGAACTGCTCGCCGTCCCAACGGCAGTGGCCGAGCCCACCGCCAAGGATGAGTGCGACGACGCGCCTGTGTTCCCTCAACCTTGCAAGTGCTGCGGCGGCCGCATGATCGTCATCGAGATCTTCGAACGAGGCGCCCAACCACGCGCGCCGCCCTCCATCGAAACCGGGGGCGACACCTCATGACCCCGATGGCCATATGCCACAAGACCGAACGCCGATCCGTGATCGCGAGCGATGGCGTTCGACCAGAGTCCCTCCCGGGGCACCGTCAACAGCATCCTTCCGTCATCCCGACAGTCGAAACAGACACCGTAGTGATCATCAGCAGATCCGTCGGCTACGTTTTCACCACATACCTCGCCACCAACGGCTCATCCCGGCTCCAACCGCGAGCCCACTATCCCCATAGAAACCACCATCGAGACTAGCCGGCCCGCGGTTTCCTACTTGGAGGCTTCTCGGACGCCTGCCGAACCTGTCGATCCCAGCCACCTCGTCGCGGAAGGCATCCGAGAACCCTTAACCAAAGCCGACATCGTTGAGGGTAAGGGGAACGGGC
>DATHZU010000160.1:0-5554 GCA_035458445.1 Thermohalobaculum sp.
GGCCGCCCGCCCGACCTGCCCGATCAAGGCACAAAGCACACCTGGTAGGGAGCGCCACTCCGCTGATGGGAGCGATCAATTCCCCGATGAATCGGCTCAGGAACTCGCTCACCGAAATTGCGCTGAGCGTGCTAGCCTACAACCTCACCCCGGTGAAAACATCCTCGGCATCGGCCCTGATCGACAATAAATCGCACTGAGTTCGGCTCAAGTCGTCGTCCCGGGGCGCTGTGCCCGCCAAAACTACCGCCCCTCGGTCAAATCAGCCCCATAACACCTGATCGGCCCTAGGGGCCCACTCCATGCCAGATCTGCAAATAGCTCGGCTTAGCCTCCAGATGCCAAAATTTGAGCGACTTTTACACCGGCATTTATCAGTACTCCGACATCGTCAGGCGCAACGCCGAATTATGAAATCATGGCCTATTCCATTGCCTCCGCAACCTTTACAGAGATCCAATGTTTGAACCCGCCCGCGATTTTCCCGATTTCTCCGACGACCAGAGCGCCGCCTGGTTGGCGATCACCGCGCGCATGGCGGGGCACGGCATCATGGTCGAGGCCGGGACCACCACACCCAAGACCGAGCACTCCGGCCCCGGTGAGGTGATCGCCGTCACCGGCAAGGCGGGGTCGGGAAAAACCCTGCTGCTGGCCCGCTTGGCCGCCCGGCTAAAAGAGATCGGCCTTGCCGCCATCACCGGCGACTACGAGCCGAAGCGCCGCACCAAGCGCTCCTTCGCGGTGCTGGCTCCCACCAATAAGGCGGCCAGCGTGCTGCGCAATCACAGTGTCCCGGCGACCACCATCCACCGGATCGTCTACACCCCGGTCTACGACCCGGAATACCAGAAGGTCGCCGACTGGCTGGAGGGCGAGCGCAAGACCCGCCCGCAGGTCGAGGGCATGACCGAGGCGGCGCTGGACCGCGCCGAGGCCTTCTACAAGCAGCATGGCTCGGTCCCCGGCGCGCTGGCGGCGGCGGGGGTGCGCGGGGCCGATTTCATCACCGGCTGGACCCGGCGCGACGATCCCCTCGACATCGCGCTGGTGGACGAGGCGTCGATGGTGGACGAAGCGCAGCTCGACGACCTGAAGGAGATCTTCGGGCTGATCGTGCTGTTCGGCGACCCGGCGCAGCTCGCGCCCGTCGGCAGCCGCGGCCGGATGATCTTCGAGACCCTGCCCGAGGGACGCCGTTCGCATCTCGGCCGCATCCACCGGCAGGCGGGGGACAACCCGATCCTGGATCTCGCCCATGCGCTGGGCGACCCGGCGCTGACCTTCGAGGCCTTCGAGGACATGGTCCGTGCCGCCGCCCGCAGCGATCCCCGCGTCCAGATCGCCAGCCGGGCCGATGCCACCCTGATGTGCGAGAGCCCGATCCTGGTCTGGCGCAACAAGACCAGGACCCGGCTGATCAAGGCCTTCCGCGGCGCCCATAACATCCCCGAGACCGAGCTGGTGCCGGGCGAGCCGCTGATCTGCGACGGGCTGGAACTGCCGCTGAAGCAGCGCAAGCAGCGTATCGACCTAGAGGCACGCGGGCTGATCAAGGGCGCGCAGGCGGTCTATCAGGGTCCCGGCCGCAAGCCGGGCTTCGCCCGCATCAACATCCTCGGCACTGACGAGCCCGGCATATCGGTCGCCTCGATCATCCAGATCGAACGCCCGGACGACGAGGAGCCGATCCTGGCCTCGGCGGCCCGCTCCGGGGCGGTCTTCCTGCACGGCGCGGCCTGTACCATCCACAAGGCGCAGGGGTCGCAATGGCCCCGGGTGCAGGTCTTCTCCCCCGATCTCTGGGCCGCAGCGCGGGCCGGGCAGGAGGAAGCTGGCATCGCCCTGTGGAAGCGGCTGGCCTATGTGGCGATCACCCGCGCCGAGGAGCAGCTTCTGTGGGTCACCCGCTACATGATCTCGCGCCCGGACGACCCGCTGGGCGGACCGGGAGAGCTTGCGCTGGTGCCCCATTGATCCCTGCGCCGCTTCCCTTAGATTCCAGGTCAATCCGGACGGAGAGGACAGCCCGATGAAGAAGATTCGCAATGCCACCATTGCCGCCTTCCTGCTGGTCGCGGCGGGCTGGAGCGCGCTCTGGTTCTTCGGGCGCGGCGAGATCGACACGATCGTGGATGGCGAACTGGCGCGCCTGCGCGCGAGCGGCTACGAGATCGAGCACGGCGCCCGCACCGTGGGCGGCTTTCCGTTCAGCTACCGCGTCACCTATCACGACGTGACGCTGCGCGATCCCGGGACCGGCACGCTGTACCACCTCCCCCGGATAGCGCCCGAGATCAACGCCGCCGAACCCGACCGACTGACGATCCATTTCCCCGAGAAGTTCCGGATCGAGATGCCGCTGGACCAGGCCGCGCGCGATGCCATGCCCGGAATGCCCCCGGCGCTGGCGGTCGATGTCGAGGCCAGCGGCCTGAAGGTGGTCGCGGCCGGCCTTCACACCCCGGACCGCCAATTCTTCCTGACCGCCGATTCCCTGCTGGCGGTGACCGGAGACACGGAGCAGCCCTTGAACCTGGCCGTCGAGATGACCGGCCTCGACGCCGCGCTGTCCCAGCCGCCCTCCGGCCCGTCGACCGGGCGCGCAGCGATGTCCAGCTTCGAATACTCCTTCACCGAGCTCCAGCCCGTTGGGGCCTCCACCGCCGAGGGCTCGGCCAAGGACCTGCGCCTCACGATCTCGTCCGATACCGGCGGAACCGGCTTTCAGGCCGCCCTGGCGGGCACGGGCACGTCGAAGACGGCCTATCAGACCGGCGCCGCCGAGGGCGCGCTGCGCACGCTGGACGGCGAGGGAACCGTCAACGGCGAATTCACCTACGCGGCCGCCAGCACCGCCGGAACCCTGACGATCGCCCATGGCAGCGCCGAGCTGAAGGCGTCGAGCCGCGCCAACACCGCGGCGGTGGTTTCCGCGCCGACCCCTGACCTGCCATCGCCCACGGCCCTGGGAGCCGTCATCGCCGCTGTCGAGTTCCAGCTCACCACGCCGATCCTTCCCCGTGCCGAGGCGGCGCCCTTCACGCTGCGCCTGGCCCTCGACGGGGCAGAGCCGGACCCGGCGCTGTGGGCGCTGATCGACGGCGAGGCCAAGCTGCCCCGCGAGCCGGCCACCCTGATCGTCGATCTGGAGGGCACCGGCAGGATTCCTCCCGGCGCCGCCATCCCGAGGCCCGGCGAGGCGCAGCCATTCGAATTCGGCACCCTGTCGATCAAGACCGTCGATCTGTCGCTGCTGGGCGCCAGCCTGGCCGCGCGCGGCGAGGTGGCCTTCGAGCCGGTATCGCAACAGCCGACCGGCCAGGTGACCGTGACGCTGATCGACGCCCTGGCCCTGCCCGGCCGGCTGGCGGAGATCGGCCTGATCGACCAGGCATCCGCCGCGATGGCGATGATGATGGCCGAGACCCTGACCGAGCCGGGCGCGACGCCGGCCGAGCGGGTCGCACGAATCGAGATGACCGAAGGCGCCATGACCGTCAACGGCCAGCGCTTCTGATCCGGCCGCGGACCGCTCCGCCTCAGCCTGCGCCGGCCTGACCGTCCTCGCCGCGCGCCAGCTCGGCCGCCAGCAGGCGGCTGCGGACCTCGGCCAGCAGCACCCGGTTGGCGGCCACCATGTCGGCCAGGAAGCCGCCGATCATCGTCATCGCCCCGGCCACCAGCAAGGCGGCGCCGACGACCAGCGACTGGATATGGCCGCCGCCCTCGCCGGCCAGATAGAACAGGAAGAACCGCCCATAAGCCCACAGCCCGGGCAGCGCGATTATCACCGCGACGCCGGAGAAGAACTGCAACGGCCGGTACAGCACGAATATCCGGATGATGGTCAGCCCCGAGCGCAGGATATAACCCAGCACGCTCTTGATCAGCCGGGATTCCCGGGTCGCGGGATTGACCCGCACCGGCACCGAGGTCACCGGCTCGTTCAGCCGCCCGGCCTGGATGATGGTCTCCAGCGTGTAGGTATGGCTGTTGAAGACATAGAGCCGCATCGCCAACGAGCGGCTGATGGCGCGGAACCCGCTGGGCGCATCCGGCACGTCGGTGCGGCTGGCCTTGCGCACGACCCAGCTTCCCAGCACCTGCAGCGCCTTCTTCAGCGGCGAAAAGCTGTCATGGTCCAGGATCGGCCGGGCGCCGATGACCATCTGCGCCTTGCCGGCCACCACAGGCGCGACCAGATCCGGAATGCAGGAGGAATCATACTGATTGTCGGCATCGGTGTTGACGATCACGTCGGCGCCGCGGCGCAGCCCGGCCTCGAGCCCGGTCATGAAGGCCGTCGCAAGCCCCCGGTTCGATCCGTGCCGGACCACATGGTCGACCCCGTTGTCGCGTGCCACCTGGGCGGTGCCGTCGGACGAGCCGTCATCGATCACCAGCCATTCGACCTTGTCGAAGCCCGGAACCTCGCGCGGAAGCTCGGCCAGCGTCGCCGGAAGCTGACCGGCCTCGTTGAAGCACGGAATCTGGATGATCAGCTTGCGAAATGCCCGCTCGTCGCCGTTTCCGGTCATTCTCTATCCCCTGCCTCGCCGCATGAGCGCAAGAAAAGCCGCGCCGTACTCCCCGCTGGCGACCACGATAAATGCAAACCCGGTCCTGAGAAAGGGCAACACGGAGGAATTCCAGGGCGGCACGGGCGCGATGGGCGGCTCGCCACCTTTGTTGAAGATCGGCCCGACCTGATGTACCCCATATTGTGTCGGTAAACGGGGCGCGATCATCGGCAAACGCACGATGGCGGGGCAACCTTGCGGTTGCCGCCTGATCAGGCGTCCCGCGTGACCCGAAAGGGGGAGGGTATGCGTGTCGAGGACCTGTTCAACCAGACCAACATCGTCGAGCTGAGTTTCTTCAACTTCCGCAACGCGATCACGGCGGCATACTATGCCAATTCCGACTTCCAGATCCTGCGGGTGAACGAGAACTTCCGCAAGTTCTTCCCGGTGCTCGGGAATGTGTCGAACGCCTATTTCCCCGACGTGCTCGAGCAGCTCGGCGTGCCTGGCCCTCAGATCGAGGACTGGATCACCGGCATCCGCGAGACCGGTCATGTGCTGATTCCGCAGATTCACATCACCTCCGACGGTGTGCAGAGGGTTTATTCGCTGCTGTCGACGCGCACCGCCGACGAAAGCTTCTCGTATCTCAACGGCATCCAGGGGCAGTTCGTCGACCGCACCAACGAGTGGCAACTGCGGCACGAGCGCGAGGAGTTGCTGGAGCAGAAGATCCGCGACCGCGAGATGATCGAGGCGAAAAGCCGCCAGCTGGAAGACCTGGCCACGCGGCTGGCGAAATACCTGTCGCCGCAAATATATGAGTCGATCTTCTCGGGCCGCCAGGACGCCGGCGCCCCGACGTCACGCAAGAACCTGACCGTGTTCTTCTCGGACATCGCCGCCTTCGCCGACCTGTCGGACAGCCTCGAGCCCGAACGGGTGTCGGCGGTGATCAACTCCTACCTGTCCGAGATGTCCTCGATCGCCATCGAGTGCGGCGGCACCATCGACAAGTTCATCGGCGA
>DATHZU010000161.1:0-2837 GCA_035458445.1 Thermohalobaculum sp.
ACCAGAATTTCTATCCGATCGGCACCGGCGCCTTCAAGGTGACCGAGTTCAAGGCCAATGACGTCGTTCTCTACGAGATGAACGAGAAGTTCCGCGAGGCGGACAAGCCGCACTTCAAGAACATACTGTTCAAGGGCGGCGGCGACGCGGCCTCGGCGGCGCGTTCGGTGCTGGAGACCGGCGAGTTCGACTACGCCTGGAACCTGCAGGTCGAGCCGGAAATCCTCAACCAGATGAAAGCCGCCGGGAAGGGCGAGATCGTCACCGCGTTCGGCACCTCGGTCGAGCGGCTGATGGTGAACTTCACCAACCCCGACGCGGCGCTGGGCGACGAGCGCGGCACGGTCGCGCATCCGCATCCCTTCCTGACCGATCCGGCCGTGCGCCGGGCGCTCAGCATGGCCATCGAGCGCCAGATTCTGGTCGATGCCGGATACGGCGCCGCCGGCCAGGTGACCTGCAACGTGCTGCCGGCTCCGGCGATCTACGCCTCGACTGCCAATGACTGGTGCAAGACCCAGGACATCGCCGGCGCGAACAAGCTGCTGGACGATGCGGGCTGGGTCCGCGGCTCGGACGGCGTGCGGGCCAAGGATGGCGTGCGCCTGTCGATCCTGTACCAGACCTCGACCAACGGCGTGCGTCAGGGCACCCAGGCGCTGATCAAGCAGATGTGGGCCGAAATCGGTGTCGAGACCGAGCTGAAGAACATCTCGGCCTCGGTCTTCTTCGGCGGCGACCAGTCCAGCCCCGACACCTTCCAGAAGTTCTTCTCGGACATCGAGATGTACACCAACAACTTCGACGGGACCGACCCCGAGAAGTACATGTCGAGCTGGACCTGCAAGGAGATCCCCTCGCCGGCGAACCAGTGGCTGGGCAACAACATGCCGCGCTACTGCGACCCGGCCTATGACGCGCTGGTCGCCGAAATGTCGAAGACCGCGGCGCTCGAAGACCGCGCCCGGATCGCCAGGACCCTGAACGACATGCTGATGGAAGCCGGCGCGATCATTCCGCTGATCCACCGCGGCGGCGTCTCGGCCCATGCGGTCACTCTTGGCGGCGTCAAGATGAACGAGTGGGACAGCGAGCTCTGGAACGTCAAAGACTGGCACCGGACCAAGTAACACCATACCTGGGCGGCCCGTTCGCGGGCCGCCCGCTTCCTTCAGTCCGGGGTCAAACGAGATGCTGCGATACACCGTCAGACGGATGTTGTTCGCGATCCCGACCCTGCTTGTGATCAGTTTCATTATTTTTGCGCTGCTCGATCTGGCGCCAGGCGACCCGACCGCCAGCCTGCCGATGACGATCGACGCCCAGACCCGCGAGCAGATCCGCCAAAGCCTGGGCCTCGGCGAGCCGTTCCACATCCGCTACATCGCCTGGCTGAACCAGTTCTTCGTCAACGAGCCGCTGAACATCCTGGACGACGCCTTCGGGATCGAGATCGGCAACAGCGACGAGCGGATGCGCATCCGCTCGTGGTCGACCCGCTCGCCGGTAGTCGACCTGATCATCGAGCGCACGCCGCAGACGCTGTGGGTGGTGGGGATGTCCTATGTGGTCGGCGTGCTGATCGCGATTCCCATCGGGGTGCTGTCGGCCTATCGGCAGTATTCCTGGTTCGACCAGGCAGGCACGCTGTTCTCGATGATCGGCTTTTCGGTGCCGACCTTCTTCACCGGCCTCGTTTTCATCGTCTTGTTCTCGACCCTGGTGCCCAGCGACAGCATGTTCTGGCTGCCATCGATCTATGACACGACCCATGTGGTCGATGACTGGGACAGCTTCGTCTTCCAGGTCCGGCAGATGATCATGCCGACCATGGTTCTGGCGCTGTTCAACGCTGCCCAGATCAGCCGCTTCATGCGCTCGTCGATGCTGGACAACCTGACACAGGACTATGTGCGCACCGCCCGCGCCAAGGGCATGAAGGAGCACGCGGTGGTGCTGATCCATGTGCTGCGCAACTCGATGATCCCGGTGGTGACCGTGATTGCGCTGGGCGTGCCGCAGATTTTCGGCGGCGCCATCATCACCGAGCAGATCTTCCGGGTGAACGGCCTCGGTGCGCTGCTGATCGGCGGCATCGAGGCCGCGGACATCCCGCTGGTGCAGACGCTGACCTTCATCTTCGCGGTGCTGATCGTCGCCTTCAACCTGATCGCCGACGTGCTGTACGGCGTGCTCGATCCGAGGATTCGCTATGACTGACGCGCCGGTTCCGAGCACCGTGATCGAGGCCATGCGCCCGCACCGGTCGCTGTGGTACGACGTGTGGGCGCAGTTCCGGACCCATCGCGGGGCCCTGGCGGGGGTAGCCGTTTTTCTGGTGATCATCCTCGCGGTGGCGATCGGACCGTATTTCCACACCATCGATCCCACCTATCTGGATTACCGCGCGAAGAACCTGGGGCCGACCTGGGAGCATCCCTTCGGCACCGACAATCTGGGCCGGGACATGCTGGCCCAGACGCATGAACATCGGCAGAAACTGGAAAAGCGTGCCGTCAGCCGAGGCGTGCAGTGCGATCAGGAGAATGATGACCAAGGAATGGAATCTGAGAAGTTGGCGGGGGCGCAGCGAGTCGGTGGCGGACTCCCGGATTCCCTGGCCGGGTTGCCGGCGAAGGCTGAGCAGCAGGCCGCCGATTACGATGATGCATCCCAGCAGCAAGAACGGTCCAAAGAAGAGGCGGGCGAAGGCGGGGTCGCCCCCCGATCGTGACCACACCAACAGCTGGTTGGCCCATAGCGGAATCGCGATTCCGGCCACTGACAGGATGACCAGCCGCACCGAGATGATGCGGCGCTTGATGTTCGGAAAGAGG
>DATHZU010000162.1:0-7549 GCA_035458445.1 Thermohalobaculum sp.
CAGCACCGGCAACAGCTGGCTCATGTCGTGGCCATCGATCGGGCCGACATAGTCGAAGCCCAGCTCCTCGAACAGCGTGCCGCCGACGGCCAGCCCCTTGACCAACTCGCGCGCCCGCCGGGCGCCCTCGCGGAACGGCTCGGGCAGCAGGTTCATGGCGTCCTTGGCAGCGGCGCGCAGGTCCTGGAACGGCGCCTGGGCGTAGAGCCGCGACAGATAGGCCGACATGGCGCCCACCGGCGGCGCGATCGACATCTCGTTGTCGTTCAGGATCACGATCAGCCGCTTCTTCAGCGCGCCGACATTGTTCATCGCCTCGTAGGCCATACCCGCCGACATCGCGCCATCGCCGATCACCGCGATCACGTCGCCGACATCCTCGGCGCCGAGGTCGCGCCCCACGGCGAAACCCAAGCCCGCCGAGATCGAGGTCGAGCTATGCGCCGCGCCGAACGGGTCGTATTCGCTCTCGGCCCGCTTGGTGAAGCCGCTGAGGCCGCCGCCCTGGCGGAGCGTCCGGATGCGGTCGCGCCGCCCGGTGATGATCTTGTGCGGATAGCACTGGTGCCCGACATCCCAGATCAGCTTGTCGCGCGGCGTGTCGAAGACCGCATGGATGGCGACGGTCATCTCCACCACCCCCAGCCCCGCGCCCAGATGCCCGCCGGTGACCGAGACCGCCGAAATCGTTTCGGCGCGCAGTTCGTCCGCGACCAGCCTCAGTTCGGAATCGCTCATGCCGCGCAGATCGGCGGGGACCTGCACGCGGTCGAGATGCGGGGTTGCCGGACGCTCGGTCAACCGGGACTCCTGAAATCGCTACCGGGGCTGCTTGGCAGATCACGGCGCCGAAGGCAATGCGGGAAGGCCGTCCTGCACAATCTTACAACATTCGGGCTTACAACATTCGGGCGGGGCTGGCGCCCGTCACTCCTGGAACGGCTCGGTCCCGGAGGCCTTGCCGTCCGCCGCGACGATCTTCTGCACCTTCAGCTCGGCCTCGCCCAGCCGCGCCTCGCAGTGCTTCTTCAGCGCATCGCCGCGCTCGTAGAGCGCGATGGACTGTTCCAGCGGCACCTGCCCGCCCTCCAGCTGGCCGACGACCTCCTCCAGCGCCTTCAGCGCCTCCTCGAAGCTCATCTTCGAGATGTCCTTGTCGGTCATGACTGGGCCTCCGCATGGGCGATCAACGCGTCGAGATGGGCCGCCAGCGATCCGGCCAGCCCGTCGAGGTCATAGCCGCCTTCCAGCGTCGAGACCACCCTCCCGTCGCAGAGCTCGGCCGCGATCCTGCACAGCTCCGCCGTCACCCAGCCGAAATCCGCCTCGCGCCAGTTGAGGTTGGCCAGCGGATCGGCTGCATGGGCGTCGAACCCGGCGGAGATCATCAGCAGCTCGGGCTGGAAGGCCCGCAGCGCCGGGAACACCCACCCCTCGTAGGCGGTGCGCATCTCGCGCCCGCCGGTCATCGGCGCAAGCGGCACGTTCAGGATATTGCCGACCCCGATCTCGTCGCGCGAGCCACTGCCGGGATAGAGCGGCATCTGGTGCGACGAGATGAACTGCACCCGCGGTTCCTCCCAGAAGATGTCCTGGGTGCCGTTGCCGTGATGGACGTCGAAATCGACGATGGCGAGCCTCTCGACGCCGGCCGCGAGCGCATGGTGGGCGCCCACCGCCACATTGTTGAACAGGCAGAACCCCATCGCGCGGTCGCGCTCGGCGTGGTGGCCGCAGGGACGCACGGCGCAGAATGCAGCCTTGTGGGCGCCGCCCAGCACCGCGTCGACAGCGGCGATGTTCGATCCGGCGGCATGGCGGGCGGCCTGCAGGCTGTCGGGGCACATGTGGGTGTCCGGGTCCAGGCTGGTCCAGCCCTGCTTCGGCGCGCGCATCTTCAGCATCGCCAGATAGGCGGGCAGATGGGCGCGGGTGATCTGCTCCTCCGAGGCTTCGGGCGCCTCGGCCCGCGGCAGCCCGGCATAGGCGGCCGAGGCCAGCACCCGGTCGACGGTCTCGATGCGCGCCACCCGCTCCGGGTGACCCGGCGGCGTGACGTGCAGATGGCTTGACGGGTGGGTGACGATCAGGACGGACATGGGGGCAGATTAGCCGGATGTGGGGGAGACGTAAATGCGGGGATGCGGGGCGGACTCCGCTGCACCGGATCAGGTTTCACCGGATGCAACCGGCATCATCCTGCTCGACCAGTCCGCGACGAAATCCGCGAAGGCGGCCGTCGCCGGGCTGGGCGTGTCGCGCCCCCGCGCCAGAAGATGCAGCTCGCGCAGGACCACCGGCTCGACGATCCGGATGAAAGCCAGTCCCGGGACACCGCTCCGGACCACCAGTTCGGGCAGGACCGTCACGCCCAGGCCCGCCCGCACCATCGACAGCAGCGTGGTGGTGTTGTGAACCCGCAGCCGGGCGCCCGAGATCGCGGATTGCAGGCCAGGTGCCTCGATCCTTTCGCACAGCGGATTCGTCAGCAGCTTGACCCCGCCAAGCTCGCTCCAGCGCAGCCGGTCGCGACGCGCCAGCGGATCGTCCGCGCGCGTGACCAGACCGAAGGCGTCGGCGCCGAGCCGGACCCGTGTCAACGCGGCCCGGTGCGGCGCGTCCGACACGATGCCGAGATCGATCCGCTCGCGCTCGAGCTCGCGCAGGATCGACGCCGTGTCCATGTCGCGGATGTCGAGCCGGATGTTCGGGTGAATGCGCTGAAACCCGACGGCAATCTCGGGCAGGTTGGCGCTCGCATAGGACGGCACGGCCGCGATCCTGACCTCGCCGGTCCGGGCGCCCGCGGCATCCTCGAGCGCCTTCACGGTACGCCCGAAATGCTCCAGCTCCCGCGTCGCCAGTTCCAGGGCGAAGGTTCCGAACGCCGTCAACCGGTTCTTGCGCTCGGTCTCGAACAGCGGCTGACCGAGATGCTCCTCCAGGCTCTTCAGCGTCATCGACACCGCCGAGGGCGTGCGGCCCAGCGCGCGGGCGCCCGCCGCCAGGCTCCCCGCCTGGGCGACCCTGGCAAACGCACGCAGCATTTCCGTCTTGATCATGGTTTCATATTTTCTGAAGTTTCATTGAGTAATTTCAAATTGATTAAAATCGCCGGATGAGTCAAGCCTGCACCCCAATCAACGGAGGTGACAGATGGCCGAGCGCGGGCTCAACTACATCGCAGGCGAATGGGCCGGGGGCGAGACGGAGACGGAGAACCGCAACCCGTCCGACCTGAGCGATGTGATCGGGACATACGCCCAGGCCAGCGCGGCGCAGCTCGACGATGCCATCGCAGCGGCCCGTCAGGCCCAGGCTGACTGGGCGGAGACCGGCCTCGAGCGGCGCAAGGCCGTGCTGCATGCGATCGGCGACGAGCTGATGGCGCGCGCGGCCGAAATCGGCACCCTGCTCAGCCGCGAGGAAGGCAAGCCGCTGGCCGAGGGCAAGGGCGAGGTCTACCGCGCCGGGCAGTTCTTCACCTATTACGCGGCCGAGGTGCTGCGCCAGATCGGCGACAACGCAGACAGCGTGCGCCCCGGGATCGAGATCGACGTGCGGCGCGAGCCGGTCGGGGTCGTCGGGATCGTCAGCCCGTGGAACTTCCCGATCGCGACGGCAAGCTGGAAGATCGCGCCTGCGCTGGCCTTCGGCAACGCCGTGATCTGGAAGCCCGCCAACGTGACGCCCGCCTCGGCAGTGGCGCTGGCCGAGATCTTCTCGCGCCAGGCCCTGCCGAAGGGGCTGTTCAACCTGGTGATGGGGTCGGGCCGCTCGGTCGGCCAGCGGCTGGTCGAGAGCCCGGAGGTCGACGCGATCTCCTTCACCGGCTCGGTCCCGGTAGGCCGCGGAATCGCCCAGGCGGCGGCGGCGAACTTCACCCGCGTTCAGCTGGAAATGGGCTCGAAGAACGCGCTGGCGGTGATGGACGACGGCGACCTCGATCTTGCGGTCACCTGCGCTCTCGGCGGCGCCTTCGGCGGCACCGGCCAGAAATGCACTGCCTCGTCGCGGCTGATCGTCCACGAAGCCGTGCATGACGCCTTCGTCGAGAAGCTGGTGGCGGGCGCCAAGGCTCTCAGGGTCGGCCACGCGCTGGACGAGGGCACCCAGATCGGCCCGGCGGTCAGCGCGGATCAGCTTGCGGGCAACCTGGACTACGTGGCGCTCGGCAAGTCGGAAGGCGCCGAGCAGCTCTGCGGCGGCGAGCGGCTGGAGCGCCCGACCGAGGGATACTACATGGCGCCCTGCGTCTTCGCCGGGACGCGCAACGACATGCGCGTCAACCGCGAGGAGATGTTCGCCCCCGTCGCCTGCGTCATCAAGGTCGGCTCCTACGACGAGGCGCTGGCGACGGTGAACGACACCAATTTCGGCCTGACCTCGGGCATCGTCACCCGCAGCCTCGCCCGCGCCACCCATTTCCGGCGCAATGCCCGCACCGGCTGCGTCATGGTCAACCTGGCGACCGCCGGCACCGACTACCACGTGCCGTTCGGCGGCCGCGGCGACAGCTCGTATGGCCCGCGCGAGCAGGGCAGCTATGCGAAGGAATTCTACACCACCGTCAAGACCGCCTACGTCGCGGCCGGCGCCCCGGAGTGAATGCCATGACCCGCCCCTGCCTGATCGACGGGCTGCAATACGCCAACTGGTCCGAGAAGATCTTCCGCCAGATGCGCGAGGGCGGCGTCGATGCGGTCCATGTGACCATCGCCTATCACGAGAATTTCCGCGAGACGGTGCTGAACATCGAGAAGTTCAACCGCTGGTTCGAGCGCTTCCCCGACCTGATCTTCCAGGGCCGCACCGGCGACGACGTGCGCCTGGCCCGCGAGACCGGCCGCACCGCGATCTTCTTCGGGTTCCAGAACCCCTCGCCCATCGAGGACGATATCGGGCTGGTCGAGATCTGCCACACGCTGGGCGCGCGCTTCATGCAGCTCAGCTACAACAACCAGTCGCTGCTGGCGACCGGCTGCTACGAGGCCGAGGACCCCGGCATCACCCGCATGGGGCGGCAGGTGATCGCCGAGATGAACCGCGTCGGCCTCGTCATCGACATGAGCCATTCCGCCGAGCGTTCGACCCTGGAGGCGATGGAGATATCCACCCGCCCCATCGCCATCACCCATGCCAATCCGGCCTTCTGGCACCCGGCGCTCCGCAACAAGTCGGACGACGTGCTGAAAGCGCTGGGCCAGTCCGGCGGCATGCTGGGCTTCTCGGTCTATCCGCACCACCTGAAGGGCAAGTCCGGCTGCACCATCCAGAGCTTCTGCGAGATGATCGCGCGCACGGCGGAGCTGATGGGGCCGGAGCGGATCGGCATCGGCACCGACCTCTGCCAGGACCAGCCCGACAGCGTGGTCGAGTGGATGCGCGTCGGGCGCTGGACCAAGCAGATCGACTACGGCGAGGGCTCGGCCAGCGACGCCGGCTTCCCGCCGATGCCCGATTGGTTCCACGACAACCGCGATTTCGGAAACATCGCCGCCGGGCTGCGCGCCATCGGCATGTCCGAGGCCGAGGTTGCCGGCGTCATGGGCGAGAACTGGCTGCGCTTCTTCGACCAGAACTTCGGCCCCGCGGGGCTGTAGGCGACCGGCATTGCCCGGGATCGGCTGGCGGCGGGTCCGGCCGATCGAGTTGAACCCGCCAGGTAAGTGCTCTGGGGGAAAACAAATGACGGACACCACGGTCAAAAGCCCGGGCGGGCTTGATCACATCAACAAGCCGCTGTTCCTGATCACGGGCGGTTTCATCGCGCTTTTCTGCATCACCGCGCTGGTCGACCTCGACGGGTTGTCCGGCATGGTCGACGCCGGTTTCGCCTGGTCGGCGAAATGGTTCGGCCTTTACTGGCAGCTTCTGCTGCTGGCGACCTTCATCATCGGCATGGTCCTTTGCTTCCTGCCCGGCAGCAAGGCGAAGCTCGGCGGGATGGACAGGCCCGAGTTCACCGACTTCCAGTGGGGCTCGATGATCATGTGCACCCTTCTGGCCGGCGGCGGTGTCTTCTGGGCCGCGGGCGAGCCGATGGCGCATTTCATCTCGTCGCCGCCGCTGTTCGGCGCCGAGGGCAAGTCGGCCGCCGCCGCCGGTCCGGCGCTGGCGCAGTCCTACCTGCACTGGGGCTTCCTGGCCTGGGCCATCCTGGGTGCGCTGACCACCATCATGCTGATGCATTACCACTACGAGAAGGGCCTGCCGCTGGCGCCCCGGACGCTGCTCTACCCGGTGTTCGGCGACAAGGCGATCAAGGGGCCGATCGGCCTGTTCGCCGACGCGAGCTGCATCATCGCCGTGGTCGCCGGCACGGTCGGCCCCATCGGCTTCCTTGGGCTGCAGGTTTCCTATGGCCTCGACGCGCTGTTCGGCATCCCGAACGGCTTCGCCACCCAGGCGCTGGTGATCGCCGGGCTGGTCGCGATCTACACGATCTCGGCCATCACCGGCATCAACAAGGGCATCCAGATCCTCAGCCGGATCAACATCGCGCTGGGCTTCGCCCTGCTGGTGTTCATGCTGGTCGCAGGTCCGACGGCCTTCATCTTCTCGGGCTTCTTCGAGGGCATGACCGTCTATCTGGGCAGCTTCTTCGACCTGGCGATGTACCGCGGCGACGCGGGCCTGTTCGGTGAGCCGGGCTGGCTGGGCTGGTGGACCGTGTTCTTCTGGGGCTGGTTCCTGGGCTATGGCCCGCTGATGGCGATGTTCATCGCCCGGGTCAGCCGTGGCAGGTCGATCCGCGCGATCATCATCATGCTGTCGATCATCGCGCCGTTGGCGACCAACTTCTGGTTCACCATCGTCGGCGGCACCGGCATCGCCTTCGAGCTGGAGACCCCGAACTCGGTCGCCGCCGCCTTCGAGGGTTTCAACCTGCCCGCCGCCCTGCTGGCGATCACCCAGAACCTGCCGATGGGCTTCGTGGTGTCGGTGCTGTTCCTGATCCTGACCACGATCTTCGTGGCCACGACCGGCGACTCGATGACCTATGTGATCTCGGTGGCGATGTCGAACGAGGACCGCCCCGCAATCGCGGTGCGCATCTTCTGGGCCCTGGCGATGGGCGCGATGGCGCTGATCCTGGTCTCGACCGGGTCGGGCGGCGTCGGCAAGCTGCAGAGCTTCATCGTCGTCACCGCGGTGCCGGTGTCGCTGGTGCTGCTGCCCTCGCTGTGGGATGCTGCGCGCATTACACTGATGAAGGGCCGGAACTGACAAGAAACCGCGCCCGCCTGCCAAACGGGCGGGCGCGGACCAACCCCTTGCATATGGAGCCGACGGTGAGCATCACATCCCTCAACACCAGCGCCGATCTCTCCCGGTACCGGCGGCGGCCCGAAGATGTGATGCGGCTCGCCCGGATGGGATCCTTCCACCGGACCCGGCTCTCGTTCATGCAAACGCTGCTGCGCCGCCTGAAGCGCGAGAACTGGCGCTTCGAGCGGCGGCTTTGGGAAATCGATGCGAAGGGGGTCGGCCGGGCGGTCTATACTGTCTACGGGCCCCAGCGGAACTACTCGCTGGTCTGCTTCGC
>DATHZU010000163.1:0-2577 GCA_035458445.1 Thermohalobaculum sp.
TCCGGGGGCCGTTCAAGGACCCGGCCGGCTTCGGCTTCCCGGAATCGCCCGAGTTCCAGCCCGGCTTCGTCATGCCGGTCCTGCTCGACGGCACCCGCCTGCACCTGGGCGTGGCGCTGGCGATCCTGGCCGCCCTGGCGCTGTGGATCATGATGGGCCGTACCATGAAGGGCTTCGAGGTCCGCGTCATCGGCGCCGCGCCGCGCGCGGGCGCCTTTGCCGGCTTCTCGCGCGACCGCACCATCTGGTTCGTGATGCTGCTGTCGGGTGGGCTGGCGGGGCTGGCCGGCGCCGTCGAGGTCTCGGCCACGATCCAGCAGCTCCAGCCGCAGATCTCCGCCGAATACGGTTTCGTGGCGATCATCGTCGCCTTCCTCGGCCGGCTGAACCCGCTGGGCGCCCTGTTCGGCGCGGTGATCCTGGCGGTCAGCTATATCGGCGGCGAGAACGCCCAGATCATGCTGAAACTGCCGAAGGCGGTGACCGGCATCTTCCAGGGCATGCTGCTGTTCTTCCTGCTGGGCTGCGACACGCTGATCCGCTTCCGGATCAAGCTGGCGCTGCCGGGCCGGGCATGAGGGGGCGCTGATCATGGAAAACTTCACCATCTCGATGATCATCGCCGCCACGCCGCTGCTGCTGGCCGCCATGGGCGAACTGGTGACCGAACGGTCGGGCGTGCTGAACCTCGGGGTCGAGGGCATGATGCTGATGGGGGCCGTGGTGGCCTTCGCGGTGGCCAATTCCACCGGCTCCTCTTCGCTCGGCATTGTCGCCGGCGCGGTGGCGGGCACCGCGATGGCGGCGATCTTCTCGGTGATCGCGCTGAGCCTGCTGGCCAACCAGGCCGCGACCGGGCTGGCGCTGACCATCTTCGGCATCGGCGCCTCGGGCCTGATCGGCCAGGGCTTCGTGGGCATCGCGCTCGACCCGCTGCCCAAGCTGGCGATTCCGGGCGTATCGGATTCGACCATGCTGGGACGCATCCTGCTGGGCCACGACGCCATGGTCTACATGGCGCTGGCGCTGGCGGCGGCGGTGGCATGGTTCCTCTACAACACCCGCGGCGGGCTGGCGCTGAGGGCGGTGGGTGACAACCATGATTCGGGCCATGCGCTGGGCTACAACGTGATCGCCATCCGCTACATGGCCACCATGTTCGGCGGCGCCTGCGCCGGGCTCGGCGGCGCCTATCTCTCGCTCGCCTACACGCCCATGTGGGCCGAGAACATGACCGCCGGGCGCGGCTGGATCGCGCTCGCGCTGGTGGTCTTCGCCACCTGGAAGCCCTGGCGGCTGGTGGCGGGCGCCTATCTCTTCGCCGCGGTGACGCAACTGCAGTTCTACGGCCAGGACTGGGGCCTGCCGGTGGCCTCGCAGTTCCTCGCCATGGCGCCCTATCTTGCCACCATCGTCGCCTTGGTGATCATCTCGCGCGATGTGAACTTGACGAAAGCCAACGCGCCTGCCTGCATAGGTCGGCCATTCCGGGCCGAGCGGTGAGCAGGCCCAAGACTTCGACGCTCAGACTCAACAGGGAGAGAAACACCATGATCCGTAAACTTGCCCTCGCGGCTGCCGGCCTGATGATGGCTGCGACCGCTCAGGCCGCCGACCTGAAGGTCGGCTTCGTCTATGTCGGCCCGATTGGCGACTTCGGCTGGTCCTACCAGCACGACCAGGGCCGCCTCGCCATCGAGAAGGAATTCGGCGACCGGGTCGAGACCACCTATGTGGAGAGCGTACCCGAGGGGCCCGACGCCGAGCGCGTCATCCGCCAGCTCGCCGCCTCCGGCCACGGGCTGATCTTCACCACCTCCTTCGGCTACATGGACCCGACCCTGAAGATCGCCAAGATGTTCGCGAACGTGAAGTTCGAGCACGCCACCGGCTACAAGCGCTCTGACAACGTCTCGACCTACTCGGCGCGCTTCTACGAGGGCCGCCACGTCATCGGCACCATCGCCGGTCACATGACCAAGACCAAGAAGATCGGCTACATCGCCTCGGTGCCGATCCCCGAAGTGGTGCGCGGCATCAACGCGGCCACCCTCGCCGCCCGCGCTATCGATCCCGAGATCACCACTCAGGTGATCTGGGTGAACTCATGGTACGATCCCGGCAAGGAAGCCGATGCCGCCAAGACCCTGATGGCCCAGGGCGCCGACGTGATCATGCAGCACACCGACAGCCCCGCCGGGCTGCAGGCCGCCGAGAATGCCGGCGTCTACGCCTTCGGCCAGGCCTCGGACATGATCCAGTTCGCGCCCACCAAGCAGCTCACGGCGATCATCGACGACTGGTCGCCCTACTACATTGCCCGAACCCGCGCGGTCTTGGACGACACCTGGGCCAGCGAGGACAGCTGGAAGGGCATTGCCGCCGGCGAGGTGGTCATGGCGCCCTACACCAACATGCCCGACGACGTGAAGGCTGCAGCCGAGAAGGCCGCCGCCGACATCGCCTCGGGCGCTGTGCATCCCTTCGCCGGGCCGATCAAGGACCGCGACGGCACCGAGCGCATCGCCGCCGGCGCGGTGGCCGATGACGGCATGATGCTGGGCATGGACTGGTTCG
>DATHZU010000164.1:0-11795 GCA_035458445.1 Thermohalobaculum sp.
CCCCCCGCCTCGCCCGCATCGGCGCTGACCAGTCCGCGCCGGTCCAGCGTGGTGTTGGTGGCGATGATCCCGTCCAGGCGGTGGATCATCGCCAGCGTGGCGATGTCGGTGAGCTCGTCCGGGCTGAGATCGGGCGCGATCTTCAGGAATACCGGCCTGGCGCCACCCAGCTGCTCCTTGGCCGCCATTACCCGGCCCAACAGCGAATCCAGCGCCGAGCGGCCCTGCAGCTCGCGCAGCCGCTCGGTGTTGGGCGACGAGATGTTGACGGTGAAGAAATCCGCGTGGTCCCAGAGATGGGTCAGGACCGTCACGTAATCCGCGGACCGGTCCTCGGCATCCTTGTTGGCGCCCAGATTGACGCCGATGACGCCGAGCCCGCGCGCCGCGGCGAGGCGCGGCCGGGCGGCCTCCATACCCTCGTTGTTGAAGCCGAAGCGGTTGATCGCGGCGCGGTCCGCCGTCAGCCGGAACAGCCGCGGGCGCGCATTCCCGGGTTGCGGCTTCGGCGTCAGCGCGCCGACCTCGACAAAGCCCGGCCCCGCGGCCAGCGTGGCCGCCAACGCCTCGGCGTTCTTGTCGAAGCCCGCGGCGATCCCCACGGGGTTCGGCAGCATCATTCCGGCCAGCGCGGTGCGCAGGCGCGGCGAGGTCACCGGGCCGCCCTGCGGCCCGAGCCCGGCCTTCAGCGCCTTCAGCGCCAGCCCATGCGCGGTCTCGGGGTCGAGACAGTGCAGAACGGCCAGCCCGGCGCGCTCGAACAGGCTCATGCCAGTCCCGCCGGGAACTGATGCGCGCCCTGCGGCCCCAGCGGCAGCGGGCGGGCCCATGCCATGTCGGCCAGGCGCAGCGGCCCGTAGAGATGCGGGAACAGCGCGCCGCCCCGCGATGGCTCCCATTTCAACGCAACCCCCAACGCCTGGGACTCGAACGCCAGCAACATCAAACCTTCCTGCGCCGCGAAGTGCCTGGCCGCCGTCTCGGCAACCTGCGCGCCAGTCGAGAAATGGACGAATCCGTCGGCCCTGTCCACCGCCGCGCCGGCGAATTCTCCGGCGCGATTCAGATCCGCCCATTCGGCGGCGGTGAGTATCTTGTAGATCAGCATCAGGGCAGCAGTGGGGCAGTGCTGGGGTCCGGTCAAGTCACGAAATCGGGCGGCGGTCAGCCTTGCGGCGTCATGACTTTGCGCGCCTTGCCGCGCTCGAGCCCCAGCTGGCGCTCGCGGAAGATGATGATCAGCCCGGCAATCATCACCAGGGCGCAACCCGCGAGCATCGGCCCGGTCGGCGCCTCGGAGAAAATGAACCAGCCGACGGCCAGTGCCAGCAGCATCGAGGTGTATTCGAAGGGCGCGATCACCGCCGTGTCCGCATGGCGGTAGCTGGAGGTCAGCAGGATCTGCCCGACGCCGCCCAGAAGACCGGCTGCAACCAGGAATGCCGCCTGCGAGAGCGTCGGCAGCACCCAGCCGAAAGGCAGGGTCAGCAGCCCCAGGATCGAGCAGGTGCAGGAGAAGTAGAACACGATGGCCGTGGTCTTCTCGGTCTGCACCAGCTTGCGCACGAAACAGGCCGCCAGCGCCGAGAACACGGTGGACAGCAGCACCGCCATGGCACCCACCGTCTCGAGCTTGGTCGCGCTTTCCACTGTCAGGCCGCTGAGGCGCGGATAGAGCACGATCAGCACGCCGCAGAGCCCCAGCGCCACCGCGCCCAGCCTGTAGGCACGGATCGTCTCGCCCAGGAACATGGCGGCGAAGATTGTGACCAACAGCGGCGTGCCGTAGCCGATGGCGGTGACCTCGGGCAGCGGCAGCAAGCCCAGCGCGGTGAACCCCAGCGCCATCGAGGTGCCGCCCACCAGCCCGCGCCACACATGGCCCATCGGGTTGACCGCCTTCAGCCCGTCGCGCACGTCGTGGGTCATCCACAGCCAGGCGAAGATCACCGGGATGGCGAAGAAGGACCGGAAGAACACCACCTCGCCGGTGGGCACGTCGATGGCCACGAACTTGACGCAGGTCGACATGGCCATGAAGACGGCGACCGAAGCGATCTTCAGGGTGATGCCGCGGAGGGGGTTGGAGGCGGCCGTCGTCACAAGGCGTCCGTATGCACACGCCAGCGCCAGCCGAAGGCATAGAGCCAGCCTGCCAATGCCGCGACAACGCCGAGCACAAGACTTTTAAGCGCGAAATTGTGCTGTGCCATATGATCAAATAGTCGAGACAAATGGCTTGCCATCGATTCAACCGGCGACTGCGGCGAGACGGGAAGGGCAGCCTTCCGAACATCAATGTCAGCTGCCGGAACGCACGACCAATAGACGGGGCCACCCGGTTTCTCTTGCGGCGCGACTAGTATGCGGCCGGCTCCGCCGTTGCATTTTTCCCCCATGACAGGCCCGCGGAGGTCGTTGAACAGCAGTGCCTCAAACAATATGACCTGGGCGACCAAGACCACCGTGACGGTCGCCACGGCAGTGTCGATGAGTCCGATTGATCGGAACTGATGCGCGGCAAACCAAGCAGCGGGTGCCAACACAAGCCAGAACAGCGGCATCAGGATCCCGAGACTTAACGCAGCGCCCAAGACATACGCAAAATCCTGCCGACTGACCGCAGTGATTACGACTGCAAAGGAACTGGCTGCTGCGAGGCCAACAGCAACGCCACGATAGATTCGGCCCTTGAGGGAAGGGTTCACCCCAAATGCCCCTCCTTCTTCGCCCAGGCATGGGCGGCATCCAGGCATTTCTCCATGGGGGCGAACATTTCCTCGACCTGGTCCTCGGTCAGGATCATCGGCGGGCACATTGCGGCGGAGTCGCCGATCGAGCGGATGATCACGCCGTGGGCCAGAAGCTCGGCCTGCAGCTTGGCGCCCACCTTGCCCGGGGCCTTGAACGGCGCCGCCTTGGCGCGGTCCGGGCTCAGTTCCAGCGCGCCCATCAGGCCGACGCCGCGGGCCTCGCCCACCAGCGGGTGCTCGGCGAGGGAGCGCAGCTTGGCCTGGAACAGCGGCGCGACCTTGCGCACATGGCCGAGGATGTCGCGCCTCTGATAGATCTCCAGGGTCTTCACCCCCACGGCGCAGCCCAGCGGATGCCCGCCATAGGTGTGGCCGTGGCCCAGCGCCGGGTGGCGGCCGGATTCCGCCTCGATGGCGTCGGCCATCTCCTGGTTGATCGCGACCGCCGACAGCGGCACGTAGCTGGCGGTGAGCTGCTTGGCCATCGAGACGCTGGTCGCCTGCATGTCCAGCGTCTCGGCGCCGAACCAGTTGCCGGTGCGCCCGAAGCCGCAGATCACCTCGTCGTCGATGAACAGGATGTCGTATTTCTGCAGGACCTTCGCGATGGCCGGAAAGTAACCCTCGGGCGGCACGATCACGCCGCCCGCCCCCATCACCGGCTCGGCGATGAAGGCGGCGACGGTGTCCGGCCCCTCGGCCAGGATCATCTCCTCCAGATCGGCGGCGCAGCGGGCCACGAAATCGGCCTCGGTCTCGCCGTCGCGCCCCTCGCGCCAGTAGTGCGGCGTGGTGGTGTGCTTGACGAAATCGAAGGGCAGGTTGAAGGACTGATGGTTCAGCGGCAGCCCGGTCAGCGAGGCGGTGACCAGCGTCACCCCGTGATAACCCTTCTTGCGGCTGATGATCTTCTTCTTCTCGGGCTTGCCGAGGCCGTTCATCATGTACCAGATCAGCTTGACCTGGGTGTCGTTGGCCTCGGAGCCGCTGGAGCAGTAATGCACCCGCGCCATCGGGATCGGGTAGAGCTCCTTGATCTTCTCGGCCAGCTCGATGGCGGGCTCGTGGGTGCGGCCGCCGAACAGGTGGTAGTAGGGAAGCTTGTCGAGCTGCTCCTTGGCCGCCTCGACCAGTTCCTTGTCGCCGAAGCCGAGGCCCGAGCACCAGAGGCCCGCCATCCCCTCGATGAACCTGCGGCCCTGCTCGTCATAGACATAGACCCCCTCGCCGCGCTCGATCAGATGCGCGCCGACCTGCCGGTGGGTGACGGCATTGGTGTAGGGATGCAGCAGCGCCTCGATGTCGCGCATCTGGGCATTGCTCAGCGGAGCGGTGTCATGGGCCATGGAGGGTCCTCCGGGTTCGGGTTGCTGCTCACCGATAGCGCGACTCTGCCGCTCGCGCCAGCCGGGGTGCGGAAAGATTTCATGGGGGATGGACTGGGTCAGAGCCGGAAAGCCTTCACGCCCTCCCGAGCCAGATACACCCTCAAATCAGGTTTCCGGTAATTTCGATCTCTCGGGTGGACGATGATCCCGGACACAATGCCTTGCCACGATCGCCGATTTTGGCTTTGCGGTGACGCCTTAACGGCCAAAGCAACCCGCGCGCGGTGTGCTCACATTTCTATAATTTTCGAAATATGCGTGATATCAACACCTTAAGCCCCTGCTCAAGCTTGAGCAACCCATAGGGTGGGCTCCCCGAGCCCACCGGTGGCGCCTCCGTGAGGAACCAAGGTGGGCTCATTCGAGCCCACCCTACGGGCGTCGGCGCGCAGACAAAAAGGGCCGCCCCCTTGCGGGAGCGGCCCCTGACTTCCTCGCGGGAAGCGGCGTGATTACATCATGCCGCCCATGCCGCCCATGCCGCCCATGTCGGGCATGCCGCCGCCCTGGCCCTTCGGCTCGGGCTTGTCGGCGACCATGGCTTCGGTGGTGATCAAGAGGCCGGCCACCGAGGCGGCGTCCTCGAGCGCGGTGCGCACGACCTTGGCCGGGTCGATGATGCCCCACTTGATCAGGTCGCCATAGCGCTCTTCCTGGGCGTCGAAGCCGAAGTGCTGGTCCTTCGACTCCAGCACCTTGCCGGCAACCACGGCGCCGTCGACGCCGGCGTTCTCGGCGATCTGGCGCAGCGGCGCCTGGATGGCGCGGCGAACGATCGAGATGCCCGCATCCTGGTCGGGATTGGCGCCCTTCAGCTTCGCCAGCGTCTTGCCGGCATGCAGCAGCGCGGCACCGCCGCCCACCACGATGCCTTCCTGGACCGCGGCGCGGGTGGCGTTCAGCGCGTCGTCGACGCGGTCCTTGCGCTCCTTCACCTCGATCTCGGTGGCGCCGCCGACGCGGATGACGGCAACGCCGCCCGCCAGCTTGGCCAGACGCTCCTGCAGCTTCTCGCGGTCGTAGTCCGAGGTGGTCTCCTCGATCTGCGCGCGGATCTGGGTGACGCGGGCCGCGATCTCGGCCTTGTCGCCGGCACCGTCGATGACCGTGGTGTCATCCTTGGTGATGCTGACCTTCTTGGCCTTGCCCAGCATGTCGATACCGACATTCTCGAGCTTCATGCCCAGGTCTTCCGAGATCACCTGGCCGCCGGTCAGGATCGCGATGTCCTGCAGCATGGCCTTGCGGCGGTCGCCGAAGCCCGGCGCCTTGACGGCAGCGATCTTCAGGCCGCCGCGCAGCTTGTTGACGACCAGGGTGGCCAGGGCCTCGCCCTCGACATCCTCGGCCACGATCACCAGCGGCTTGCCCGACTGGATCACGGTCTCCAAGAGCGGAACCATCGGCTGCAGCGACGAGAGCTTCTTCTCGTGCAGCAGGATCAGCGCGTCCTCCATGTCGGCGACCATCTTGTCGGCATTGGTGATGAAGTAGGGGCTGAGGTAGCCGCGGTCGAACTGCATGCCCTCGACCACCTCGGTCTCGGTGGCCAGGCCCTTGTTCTCCTCGACGGTGATCACGCCCTCGTTGCCGACCTTCTGCATCGCGTCGGCGATCTGCTGGCCGATCTCCTTCTCGCCATTGGCCGAGATCGAACCGACCTGGGCGACCTCGTCCGAGTCCTTGACCGGGCGCGACATCGCCTTGATCGCCTCGACGACCTTGGTCACGGCCAGATCGACGCCGCGCTTGACGTCCATCGGGTTCATGCCGGCGGCAACCGACTTCATGCCCTCGCGGACGATGGACTGGGCCAGCACGGTGGCGGTAGTGGTGCCGTCACCGGCGGTGTCGTTGGTGCGCGACGCGACTTCGCGGACCATCTGGGCGCCCATGTTCTCGAACTTGTCCGAGAGTTCGATCTCCTTGGCGACGGTCACGCCGTCCTTGGTGATCCGGGGCGCGCCGAACGACTTGTCGAGGACGACATTGCGGCCCTTGGGGCCCAGCGTCACCTTCACCGCGTTGGCGAGGATGTCCACGCCCTTCAGCATGCGGTCGCGGGCGTCAGTGTGGAACTTGACGTCTTTGGCAGCCATTTGCGTATTTCCTTATCTAGTGGTTGAAGGACGAGCGGTCTCAGGCGATGGTGCCGAGAATGTCGCTCTCTTTCATGATCAGAAGGTCTTCGCCGTTGATCTTGACCTCGGTGCCCGACCATTTGCCGAACAGGATCTTGTCGCCGGCCGTGACGCCCATCGGGATCAGTTCGCCAGAATCCTTGCGGGCGCCTTCGCCGCAGGAAATGACTTCGCCCTCCTGGGGCTTTTCCTTTGCCGTGTCGGGGATGATCAGTCCGCCAGCCGTCTTGGCTTCGGATTCGACGCGCCGAACAAGCACGCGGTCGTGGAGAGGTTTGAAGCTCATGGAAGCGCTCCCTATATCGCGGGTTCCAAGTTTGTTTCCGGTGGGGACCGTGCCCTCCTCGCGGAGTGTTAGCACTCGTCCCCGGTGAGTGCTAACAGTGTAGCGTCGCCCGACTTAGGCAGACGGCCAGCCCGAGTCAAGTCCTGCCGGGCGCAGAAAATTCACTCTCGCCGGAAATCTGGCGGGCAATGCAGAAAGGAACTTGGCATGCGGCGTTTCATCGGTGTGGTCCTCGGCCTTCTGGCAGGGGTTCTGGGCTATCCTTCGGCGGTATTGGCCGATTGCGCCGGGACCGACCGGTTCGAGATCCTGGCCCGCGAGGACCCAGCCGGCCACGCAGAGATTCTGCGCCGCGCGGCAGGCGTGGCGAATGGCCAGGGCCTGTTCTGGCGGGTGGAACGCGGCGGGGCGGCGCCTTCGTACCTCTACGGCACATTTCACGACACCGAGGCCGCGGCTCTGGGCGTTGCGCCGGCCGTCGCCGGGGCGCTGGACACGGCCCGGCTGATGCTGGTCGAAATCGACACCGAAGAACAGAAGCGGATGCAGGCCCGAATGGCCTCGGACCCGACTTTCGTCTACGGCGCCAAGATGCCGATGGTCTCGTTCCGGCTCACGCGTGAGGAACGCGCCGACGCCGAGGCCGCGCTTGCCGCGCGCGGGCTTACCCTGAGCATGGCGGACCGGTTGCGTCCGTCGCTGCTGATGTCGATCCTCGCCCAGCCGAAATGCGCGCTGGAGGCAATGGCGTCGGGCAAGCCGGTGCTCGATTCGATGCTGATGGCGCGGGCGGCCGACAAGGGGGTGCCGGTCAAGGGAATGGAGACTTACGAGGAGGCGCTGGACAGCATCGACTCGATCGATCCGCGCGTCACCAGCATGCTGCTGATGATCGCGGTCACCCATCTGGACGAACTCGAGGATTTCCGCCGCACCGCGCTCAAGCTCTACCTGGACGGCGAGATGTCCGTCCTCAAGGAGTACGAGGTCTGGCAGGCGGAACAGGAACTGGGCCCGGAGGAAACCAACCTCATCTTCGGGACCCTCAGCGGCGCGGTGATCGACGACCGAAACCGCGACTGGCTGGAGGTGATGATCCCGGAGCTCGAGCAGGGCGGCGTTTTCGCGGCGTTCGGCGCCATGCATCTGATCGGCGACGCCGGAATCATCGCGCTGCTCCGCGAGCGAGGCTACACGGTGACGCGGCTGGACGGCTGACGCCGGCGGTCAGCGCCCCAGCGCATCGATCTCGGCCGCCAGCGCGGCATCGAGAGGAATGCCCTCGGCCTCGATCCTGGCGCGGAGCTGCTGGCGCCGCCGGCCCGGCAGGCGGGCATCGGGCTCGCCCTCGATGGCGGCGGCAAGCGTGCCGATCCGCTCCACCGCGCCGGGGTAGAGCGCGCCCGGATCGAGCGCCAGAAGCAATTGCCCGGTGCCCGGCGGCGGGCCGTCGGCAGTGAAGAACGAAGACGCCTCGTAGCCGTATTGCGCGCCGGTGACACCCGCCGACAGGATCTCGACCATCAGAGCCAGCGCCGCGCCCTTGGCATCGGCCATCGGCGCCATGGTGCCGGAGAGCGCCGCGGCCGGATCGGTCGTGGGGCGGCCCTCGGCGTCGAAGGCCCAGCCCTCCGGGATCGCCTCGCCCTTTTGCCCGGCGGCCATGATCCTGCCGCGCGCCACCTTGCTGACCGAGAGGTCGATCACGAGGGGCTCGGCCTCGGGCACCGGCGCCGCGAAGGCGATGGGATTGGTGCCGTAAAGCCCCCTCGCGCCACCCCAGGGCGCGATGGCGGCGGGGGTGTTGACCAGCATCATCGCCACCAGCCCCTGGCGCGCCAGGTCCTCGACGAAGAGGCCGGTCACGCCGGCGTGGCTGGACCGGCGGATGCCCGCCGCCGCCACGCCCTGCTCGCGGGCCATGCCGGGCAGCGCCTCCATGGCCAGCGCGATGGCCGGGTAGGCGAAGCCGCTGGCGGCGTCGATGGCCAGGAGGCCGGGGCGCACCCGCTCGGACTTCGGCACCGCATGGCCGTCGACCTTGCCGCTCGCCGCCTGCCCGCCATAGGAGGGCACCCGCCTGAGGCCGTGGCCGCCCTGCCCGGCCAGTTCGGCGTCGACCAGCGCATCGGCGACCAGCCCGGCGTTGTCCGGCGCGGTGTTGCAGCGGATCAGGGTCTCGGCGACCAGCCGGTGGGCTTGGTCGACAGTCAGCTTCCGCGTCATGCCAGACCCGCCAGATGGGAGATCACCTTGTCGACGACCATGGTCGAGACACGCACCTCGGATTCGACCGTCAGCCCGGCGACATGGGGGGTCAGGATCAGGTTCTTCAGCCCTCCGAAGCGTGCGGCGGCCGCGGCGGTCAGCGGCTCGGTCTCGTAGACATCGAGGGCCGCGCCGCCGAGGCCCCCCGAGGCCATCGCCTCGACCAGCGCCGCCTCGTCCACCACGCCGCCGCGCGCCGTGTTGACGATGACCGCGCCCGGGCGCATGGCGGCAAACTGGTCGGGGCCGATCAGGTGGCGGGTCTCGGCGGTCAGCGGCACGTGCAGGCTGACGGCGTCCGCCACAGACAACAACTCGCCGAGACTGACGCGGCGGGCCAGCGCCCAGGCCGGGTCGGCGTCGTCCAGATAGGGGTCGCAGGCGACCGCCTCCATGCCCAGCGCGGCGGCGCGCCGGGCGGTCTGGCGCCCGATATCGCCGAGCCCGACGATGCCCAGCGTCTTGCCGGCGGTCTCGCGCCCGATGAAGGCCGGGCGCGGCCAGGTGCCGGACGCCACCCGGTCAGACCCCTGATAGGCGCCGCGCAGCAACATCAGGACCGCCGTCACCGCATATTCCGCCACCGCAAGAGCGTTGGCGCCGGTGGCGGGATAGACCGTGACGCCCCGCCGCGCGCAGGCCGCCATGTCGATATTGTCCAGCCCGACCCCCTGCCGCCCGATGCAGACGAGCTTTGCCGCCCCCTCGAGCAGCCCGCCCCTGACCTGGGTGCGGTTGCGCACCACCAGCGCCCGTGCCTGCGCCGCGAATTCGGCCAGCAGGTCCGGCTTCTCGAACAGGGTCGGGTCGTAATGCACCCGCGCATGGGCAGACAGCCGCTCGACGGCGGCGGGGGCCGTGAATTCCGAGATCACCACGTCGGTCACGGCGCGATCTTCCAGTGCAGGGGAAATCCCGGGTCGAAGACTGTCACCGGCCCGGCGCCGGTCTCGATCTTCGCCGGGAATGCCACCGGGTCGGCCTGCCTGATCAGCGTGATCCGGTCCTCGTTCGGGGCCAGGCCATAGAAGGCCGGGCCGTTCAGCGAGGTGAAGGCCTCCAGCCGGTCGAGCGCCCCCTCCTCCTCGAAGACATGGGCCAGGCAGGAGATCGAGTTGGGCGCCGTGAAGCAGCCGGCGCAGCCGCAGGCGGCCTCCTTCAGGGGGTCGCTGTGCGGTGCCGAGTCGGTGCCGGTGAAGAAGCGCGGGTCGCCGGAGGTGGCGGCGGCGCGCAGGGCCAGGCGGTGGGTCTCGCGCTTGGCGACCGGCAGGCAGTAGTAGTGCGGCCGGATACCCCCCGCCAGGATGTGGTTGCGGTTGATGATCAGGTGGTGGGTGGTCAGGGTTCCGCCCAGCCCGGTCTCGGCGCTGCGGATGTAATCTACCCCGTCCTTCGTGGTGATGTGCTCCATCACCACCTTCAGGCCGGGGGTGGCACGGCGGACGGGGTCGAGGACGCGCTCGATGAACACCGCCTCGCGGTCAAAGATGTCGACGGCCGGATCGGTGACCTCGCCATGGACACAGAGCGGCAGGCCGATTTCGGCCATGCGTTCCAGCACGCCCCGGACCTTGTCGAAGTCGCGCACGCCGGAGGCCGAATTGGTCGTCGCCCCGGCGGGGTAGAGCTTGACCGCCTTCACCAGGCCGGACGCGGCGGCCGCGGCCACGTCCTCCGGATCGGTGGTCTCGGTCAGGTAGAGGGTCATCAGCGGCTGGAACCTGGCACCATCCGGCAAGGCCGCCAAAATGCGGTCGCGATAGGCCGCGGCCTGGGCACCGGTGACCACCGGGGGCACGAGGTTCGGCATGATGATGGCGCGGCCGATATGGTCGGCCGTGTGGCCGATCACGCCCTGCAGCATCGCTCCGTCGCGCAAATGCAGATGCCAGTCGTCCGGGCGGCGGATGGTCAGCCGATCGGTCATGCCGCCAGCCTGAAGCCAAGTTCGCCGAAAAGCTGGTCGGCGAGCTTCTGCCCTTCCTCGGCGCTGGCGGGCAGGAGCGGCGGGCGGGTATTGGCCCAGCGCGCATCGCCGGTGGTCAGCGCAAACATCCGCTTCATCACCGGGATCGGCGCATAGCCCTGCACCGCGAGCCGGAAGGTCTTCACATCCTCATGCGCGGCGCGGGCGGCCGCGGCCCCCTGCTCGTCGAAGGTCCGGATCACGCGCGCGACCCCGGCGGCGTTGAGGTTGGCGGTGGCGGTGATCGAGCCCATGGCGCCCAGCTCCAGCGCCTCGACCAGCGGCAGCTCGTTGCCCGGATAGACGATCAGCCCCTCGATCGCGAGCAGCGCCGAGGTGTTCTCCCAAGTGCCGGAGCTGTCCTTGATGCCGACCACGGTTCCGGGGAAATCCTCGTAGAGGCGGCGCACCAGCGGCACCGGAATGCCGACGCCCGCGACCTGGGGGATGTGGTAGAGGTAGATGTTCAGCCGCTCGTCGCCGACCCCGTCGATCAGCCGGGCGAAATAGTCGTAGAGGCCCTGCTGCGCCACGTCCTTGAAGTAGAAGGGCGGCAGGGTCATCGCGCCGGCGCAGCCGAGCTCGACCGCATGCCGGGTCAGCCGGATGGTGTCGGGCAGGTTGGTCAGCCCGGTGCCGGGGATCAGTCTCTCGGCCGGGATGCCGGCCGCGACCAGCTTCTCGAGCATCCCCATCCGCTCCTCGATCCCCACCGACAGCGCCTCGCTGGTGGTGCCGAAGGGCGCGAGCCCGACGCAGCCATCGGCCAGGCAGCGCTGGGCATGGGCGACATAGAGGTCCTCGGCGACCGAGAGGTCGTCGTTGAACGGGGTCAGTGTCGGCGCGATCACGCCGCGGAGCGGCTGGCGTTCGGTCATGGGGTCAGGGCCTCCCGGCTGGGTCAGGGTCGGTTCGGGGCGGAGATTAGACCGATACGGCGGAAACGGAAACGGGTACCGCGCGACGCGGGCTGGTTTTCACAAGGGGGATGGT
>DATHZU010000165.1:0-4700 GCA_035458445.1 Thermohalobaculum sp.
GCCCACCGTCTCGGAAACCCTCGCCGACTGGATCGCCGGGCTGACGACCGCCGATATCCCCGAGACCGCGCGCGCCGCCACCGAGGCGACGGTGATTGACACCGTCGGGCTGACGGTCGCCGCGCTCGACACCGATTACGGCCAGGCGGTGCGCAAGGCCTTCGACCAGCGCGGGGCCTGCACGGTCTGGGGGCTGGAGCAGGGCTTCGAATCCGCCGCCGCGGCGGTGATCAACGGCACCTGCGGCCATGGCGAGGACTACGACAACACCTACGAGGGCTGCCCGGTGCATTCCGGCGTGGTGGTGGTGCCGGCCCTCTTCGCGGCGGGCGAGTCGCTCGGCCTTACCGCGGATGCGGTGGCGCGCGGCATGGTGGTGGGCACCGAGATCGCCAACCGGCTGGGCCAGGTCGCGGGCAAGGGCGTGCATGCGGGCGGCTTCCACCCGACCGCGATCCTCGGCTGCATGGGCGCGGCGGCGGGCGTGGCGGCGGCGATGGGCCAGTCCCCGGCACAGATCCGCGACACGCTGGGGGTGGCGGGCTCCATGGCCTCGGGGATCATCGAATACCTCGCCGACGGGACTTGGACAAAGCGGATGCATCCCGGCTGGGCCGCGCAGGCGGGGCTGCGCGCCGCACAGATGGGCGCCGCCGGATTCCGGGGGCCTGCGACGGTGTTCGAGGGCGTGCACGGCCTCTATTCCTCGTTCGCGCCGTCGATCGAGCCGGATTTCACCCCGCTCACCAGCGATCTCGGCACCCGCTGGGAGGCGGCGAATGTGGCCTTCAAGCCCTATGCCTGCGGGACCATGACCCAGCCTTTCATCGACTGTGCCGTGCGCATGGCCGCCCAGGGCGTCCGCCCGCAGGATATCGTCCGCATCACCTGCGAGGTCGGCGAGGGCACCGTCCATCGCCTGTGGGAGCCGCTGGCCCTGAAGCAGAAGCCCCCCACCGCCTATGCGGCCAAGTTCTCGTCGCCCTACACCATCGCCGCCGGGTTCCTGCATGGCGATGCGGGACTGGCGCAGTTCACCGACGCCGCCGTAACCGACCCGGCCGCGCTGGCGCTGGCGGCAAAGGTCTTTTACGTCATCGACCCGGACAACGAGTACCCGGTGAACTATACCGGCCATATCCGGGCCGAGCTTGCCGACGGCAGCGTGGTCGAGGAGCGCCAGGCCCAGCTCCGCGGCGGCACCCGCGAGCCGATGACCCGGGCGGACATCCTGAAGAAGGCCCGCGCCAACCTGAGCTTCGCCGGCCGCCCTGCCGCGGGCGCCGACGCGCTGGCGGAGTTTGCCGGCGGCCTCTTCGGGTCGTCCGCGCCGTTCTCCGCCGCGCCGCTCCGCCGCCTCGGAGCCTAGGTGGAAGCGCCGCTCCTCGCGGGGCTCGATCCCCTCACCGTCGTGACCGGCATCGCGGTCTGTTTCTTCGCGGCGGCGCTCGGCGGTGTCGCCGGGATGGGCTCGGGCATGATCATCACCCTGTTCCTGCTGCCCGTCGTGGGCCCCAAGGCGCTGGTCCCGGTCATGTCGGTGCTGATGCTGTTCAACACCTCCAGCAGGCTTTGGTTCTACCGCCATTCGCTGGTGCGCGAGCGGGTGCTGCCGATCGCCGTGGTGGCGATCCCGATGTCCGGCCTGGGCGCGCTGCTCTACGTGCGGCTCGAAGGCGCCCTGATCCAGGTGCTTCTGGGGGCGATCCTGCTCGGCTCGGTGCCGCTCAGGCGCTGGACCGAGCGTCGCCGCCTGGCGCCCGGCAGCGCCACGATGATCGCGGCGTCCGGTGTCTACGGCTTCCTGTCCTCGGTGATCGTCGGGGCCGGAATTCTGCTCTTGCCGATGCTGATGGGCTTCGGCCTCGCGGGTCCGGCGCTGCTGGCGACCGACGCGGCGATCTCGGTGCTGGTCAACATCGCCAAGGTGATCTTCTTCGGCAAGCTGGACGCGCTGTCCGCCGAGTTGTTCGTGCTGGCGCTGGCGATGGGGCTGATCACCATCCCCGGCACCTGGGCCGGGGTCTGGGTGGTGCGGCACACGCCGCTGCGCGTCCACACCCTGCTGATCGAGGGGCTGATCGCCCTTGGCGGCCTGTCGATGATCTGGGGAGGGCTGAGGGCATGAGCGTTGGCGGCTTGCCTGCCGGGCAGCAATCGATCACACTGCCGACAATCGACAATGAGAGGCAGTGATCTCGCATGGAAGACGGCCGCGGCGATCTCGCGATCCTGAAGACGGTGTCGCTGACCAGCGCACTGGAAAAGGAGCTGGAGTTCCTGATCGCCGAGGGCGAACTGGCGCCGGGCGACCGGCTGAACGAGATCCAGCTCTCGACCCGCTTCGGCACCAGCCGGGGCCCGCTGCGCGAGGCGATGCGCAGCCTCGAGGCGAAGGGCTTCGTCGAGGTGGTGCGCAACCGCGGCGTCTTCGTCAAGCAGCTGGGCGTCGAGGAGGCGCTGGAGATCTACGACGTGCGCGGCGCGCTGTTCGGCCTGGCGGGGCGGATCGTCGCGCAGAAGATGACCGACCAGCTGCTGGCGCATCTGACCGGGCTGGTCGAGGGCATGGAGGCGGCGGCGGCCGAGCGGAACTTCGAGCGCTACTACCCGCTGAACCTCGAGTTCCACCGGGCAATCGTCGATGCCACCGAGAACCGCACCCTGATCAACGAGTACCGCCGGCTGGTGAAGAAGATGCACCTGTTCCGGGCCAAGAGCCTGGTGCAGGGCGGCGGCCTGGCGGTCTCGAACCGCGAGCATGCCGAAATGCTGAGCGCGCTGGCCTCGCGCGACCCCGACCGGGCGCAGGCGGCGCATTGGCGCCACGTCGAGCAGGCGAAGCACAGGATGGCCGCGGCGATCGACGACGAGACGGCGGGGCGCCAGCCGGCGCCGGACGCAGCGGCCGAATGACGGCGAGCCGGCCGCGGCCGGTCGACAATCCCGGGAAGGCGCCGATGCCAGCGATCACGGTCGATTCCCCCGTTGGGACGCTCACGGTCTCCGAACGCGGCGGCAAGATCGTCCGCGTTTGCTGGGGCGGGGCGCCAGAGGGAGCGCCGACCCCGGTGCTGACCCGGGCGGCCGCGCAGCTCGCGGCCTATTTCGCCGGCGACCTGACCGAATTCGACCTGCCGCTCGACCCCGGCGGAAACCCGCTCGAGGCCCGGGTCTTCGCCGCCATGCAGGCGATCCCCTATGGCCACACCCGCACCTATGGCGAGATCGCGGCCGAGCTCGGGACCTATGGCCAGCCGGTCGGCCAGGCCTGCGGCGCCAACCCGATCCCGGTGATCATCCCCTGCCACCGGGTGCTCGCGGCCACCGGCCTCGGCGGCTATTCCGGTGCCGGAGGGGTCGAGACCAAGATCGCGCTCCTGAAGCTGGAAGGCGGCTATCCATTGTTGCTGTGAGGCGGGCAATTGACTTTTCCCGCCGGACTGGCTCCCTTGCGGTCCCGGCGATCCGTGAAGGATAGGGGAGGCAGATGCCCGAGAAGAGAATGCTGGTCGAGTTCGGCATGGGCACGTCGCTCCGCCGCCAGGACTACACCGAGGCGGCGACCCGCGCGGTGCGCGACGCACTCTGGCACAACTCGATCAACCTGGCCGAGCTGTTCGGGTTTCCGAAGACGGCGATGCTGATCGATGTCGAGATCGGGGTGCAGGCGCCGGACCGGGTGGACGTGGCCCGGATCGCGGCGATCTTCCCCTATGGCACGCCGCGGGTTTCGGTGGTCCATGGCGGCCTCGACGTGCCCCGCCCCGATGGCGGCCTGCCCACGGTGATCGCGAATGCCGCGCTGTCGGTCTCGTTCGACATGGAGCCTGCAGGATGACCGGGCAACCCGATGAGCAACGGATCATCATCGAGATGGGCACCGGCAACGACCTCCACGGCGAGGACTACACCAAGGCGGCGATCCGGGCGGTCGAGGATGCCTTCCGCCATTCCTCGCTGCCGCTGTTCGAGAGCCTGGGTCTCAGCCACCGCGAGATGCGGGTGCAAGTCACCGTGGGCGTGCAACGGCCGGAGCGGATCGACATCGCGGCGGTGACCGCCCACCTGCCGCGCGGCCTCGCCGAGGTGCGGGCGGTCAAGGGCGGCCTGAACGTCCACAATGCCGAACTGGACGCGACCATCGTCATCGCCACCGCCGCGGTCGAGGCCTTCCTGCCAAGCCAGAAGGGAAGATGGCAGACCGCGTGACGGCCAAATCCGTGCTATGATCGCGGAATGCAGATGGCACTCTTGTTCCTTGTTACGCTGCTCGCCGTTGTCGTGATCCTCAACTGGCGCACGCTGTCGGGCGCCTTCGGGGCGGCCGGCAAGCCCTGCGACTGGTCCCGCATCCACCCGCGCGACCGCGACGGCAAGCAGGCCTGGTTCTGCCCGGCCTGCCAGCGCGAGGAACTGGTGAGCGGGAAAGGCCCGCCGACCTTATGCGGGGCCCGGGCCGGGGACCGGGAGCGGATCGGCGGCTGAGGCGGGTGGGATGTGTGAATTGCCCGCCCCGCCGAAGGCGAGGGCCGGTCACCCAAACGTAAGTCGCCGGACAACCGGTTTGAGCCGATGCTGTTGAAAAAGTCTTTGTTGAAGTAGTTGTCTCTCGCTGATTCAATCCTAGAGGGTTGAATGGGGTGGGAACGATGCTGGGACCGAGGCAGGTGGCGCAAGGATCGCTGTTCTACGAGTTT
>DATHZU010000166.1:0-6030 GCA_035458445.1 Thermohalobaculum sp.
ATGCGTTGGGCGGGCCCGCGGCGATCTGCGCCGAAAGGCCATCCTCGATTCCGTCGTCGTTCGCGTCGCCACGCGCCGCCTGCGAGACGGCGGCACCCGGCGGCACCGAGGGACCGGCGCCCGGCCGATCCTCGAACGGGGCGGTCGATCCCGGCCCCGCGGCGGCTCCGATCAGGACCATGGACAGACCGATGGCCCCAGCAAAGGATTTCAAGAACCTGGCCGTTGCATGCCAATCCGCGCGTTCAGAGAACAGGCCCCCGGGTCCCATCCGATCCGCATCCGCCATTGTAAAATATCCCGTTCATCCAAGTTCCGCGGCGATGCTCGATGCCTCAAGTTCTTGATTGATTGTTTAGAGTAAATCTAACACAGACCTCGCTGTTCACAAAACCGCAAGACCGCGTTTTTGATGCAAAATGGGGATATACCGGGAACGTGGAGTGAATTCTTCGGGACGTTTGTTTTCGCCTGCAACTGATGCGCTGCGCTTCGCGCGCGGGCGAAACATTCCAGCGGTCAAACCGACTCATTCGAACTCCCGGAGAAACGTTGTCAGCCGGCTGATCCGGCGATCGACCCAGCCCGGCGCCTTCGCGCCGTTGCGGTGGCTGACCCAGACGGTGGCCATGCCCAGCGCCTTCGGAACCTCGAGGTTGCGCGCATCGTCCTCGATCATCGCCGCTCTGGCCGGGTCGAAGCCGTCCAGCCTGACGATCCGGTCATAGGCGTCGCGCTGCGGCTTCGGCACAAGGGCCTTGTCCTCGATGGCGTAGACCGCGTCGAAATGGCCTGTCAGCCCGCGCGCCGCCAGCACCCGCGCCGCGTGGCTGCGCGCGCCGTTGGTGTGGACGATCTTGCGTCCTGGCAGGCGGCGCAGTGCCTCGGCCAGGTCCGCGTCCGGGGCCAGGGCGGCCAGGTCGATTTCGTGAACCTCGTCCAGGAAGCGCACCGCGTCGACCCGGTGCTCCTCGATCAATCCGCGCAGCGTCGTGCCGTGGCGCTGCCAATAGCCCTGCCGCAGACGGTCGGCCTCGGCCCTGCCGACGCCCAGTTCCCGCATGATGAAACCGGTCATCTTGGCGTTGATCTGGTCGAACAACCGGGCCGAGGGGTGATAGAGTGTGTTGTCGAGGTCGAATATCCAGGTCTCGACATGGTCAAACATGGGCGGCGGGGCTCCTGCGCTGGGCGGCTGCCAACATCCTTAGCGGAAAATGCGGAAGAGGGGGAGAATCCGATGGCCGAGGCGGAATTCTGGGCGGGCCCGATGGGGCAGCAATGGGCGCGCCATGCCGAGGCGCTGGACCGGCAGCTGGAGCCCGCCGGTGCCGCCGGGCTGGCGGCGCTGGCGCCGGCGCCGGGCGAGCGCATCCTCGATCTCGGTTGCGGCAGCGGCGCCACGACGGCGGCGCTTTGCGCCGCGGTCGGCCCGGCGGGCCGGGTCACCGGCGCCGACATCTCGGCCGACCAGATCGCGGTCGCCCGGAGCCGCCCCGGCTGCGCAATGGCGGATTTCGTGGTCGGCAACGCCCAGACACATCCCTTCGAGGCTGGCGCTTACGATGCGCTGTTCTCGCGCTTCGGCTGCATGTTCTTCGCCGATCCGCCCGCGGCCTTCGCCAATCTGCACCGGCCGCTGAAGCCGGGGGCGCGTGTGATCCTGCTGGCCTGGACCGAGCTCGGGAGAAACCCCTGGGCGGCGGTTCCGGCGGCGGTGGGCAGCGAGGTGCTGGGACCCGCCGACCCCCCGGCCCCGGGTGTGCCCGGACCCTTCGCCTGGGCCGTGCCGGAGGTTTTCCGGCCGATCCTCGAGGCGGGCGGTTTCGCCGGCGTGAAGTGTGAGGAAGTTCCCCTGACGCTGCAGATCGGCGAGTCCGGCCCCGGCACGCCGGTCGAGCGGGCCACCGCGATGGTCATGCGCATCGGCCCCCTGGCCCGGCGCCTGAAGGACCAGCCGCCCAAGGCCGCGGAGGCCGTGGCCTCACGGCTCGCCCCCGCGCTGGAACCTTTCGTGCGCGACGGTTGGGTGCGGATGCCCGGGATCATCTGGGTAATCCGCGCACGGGCTTAGGGGCCTCTCCGGGGCGCTGCCGGCCGCCTGATCCTGTCGGTCGCGGCTTGCGGCCGCGTGGTGCGTGAATGCGGCTGGAGGCCGCGCGGGCTTTGTGCTATCGGCCCCTGCGAGAGCATCACCGACACCCCGGAAACGTCATGAATTTGTTCGCCGACATCAAATCCCTGGTCCTCGACTGTCTCGACAGGCTTCGGGACGATGGCGCCTTGCCCACCGGGACCGGCTGGGAGAACGTATCGGTTGAACCGCCGCGCGACCCCAGCCATGGCGACATGGCCACCAACGCCGCGATGGTGCTGGCCAAGCCCGCCGGCCTGCAGCCCCGCGCGCTGGCCGAGAAGCTGGCGCCGTTGCTCGCGGCTGACCCGCGCGTCTCCGAGGTCACTGTCGCGGGGCCCGGGTTCATCAACCTGCGGCTCTCGCCGGCCATGTGGCGCGGCGTCGCCGCCGCCGCGATCCGCGAGGGGCGGGACTTTGGCCGCTCGAATGTCGGTGCGGGACAGAAGGTCAACGTCGAGTACGTCTCGGCCAATCCCACGGGTCCGCTGCATGTGGGCCATACGCGGGGCGCGGTCTTCGGCGATGCGCTTGCCAGCCTGCTGGACTTCGCCGGCTATGACGTGACCCGGGAATACTACATCAACGACGGCGGCGCCCAGGTCGACGTGCTGGCGCGGTCGGCCTACGAGCGTTACCGCGAGGCGCACGGGCTGAACCCGGAGATCGCCGAGGGGCTGTATCCCGGCGACTACCTGATCCCGGTCGGCGCCGCGCTGAAGGAGAAGTTCGGCGACAGCCTGCTGGAGAAGCCCGAGAGCGCCTGGCTGGCGGAGGTGCGCGATTTCGTCAGCGACATGATGATGGAGATGATCCGGGCCGACCTGAAGGCGCTGGGCGTGGTCATGGACGTGTTCTACTCGGAAAAGTCGCTGTACGGCACCGGCAAGATCGAGGCGACCCTGGCCGACCTCGAGGCCAAGGGTCTGATCTACGAGGGCGTGCTGGAGCCGCCGAAGGGCAAGCTGCCCGAGGACTGGGAGCCGCGCCCGCAGACCCTGTTCCGCTCGACCGCCTATGGCGACGACGTGGACCGGCCGATCAAGAAATCGGACGGCGCCTGGACCTATTTCGCCCCCGACATCGCCTACCACAAGGACAAGGTGGACCGGGGCTTCGACCTGCTGATCGACGTGCTGGGAGCCGACCATGGCGGCTACGTCAAGCGCATGAAAGCGGCGGTGGCGGCGCTGAGCGAGAACCGCGTGCCGCTGGATATCAAGCTGTGCCAGCTGGTGAAGCTGTACAAGGGCGGCGAGCCCTACAAGATGTCGAAGCGCGCCGGCACCTTCGTGACGCTGCGCGACGTGGTCGACGAGGTGGGGCCGGACGTGACCCGCTTCGTGATGCTGACCCGCAAGAACGACGCGCCGCTGGATTTCGACTTTGTCAAGGCGCTGGAAGCCAGCCGCGACAACCCGGTCTGGTACGTGCAGTACGCCCATGCGCGGATCTGCTCGCTGATGGCGCGGGCGGGCGAGGCGGGGCTGGCGACCGATGATTCGGAACTGGGCAAGGCGGCGCTGGACCGGCTGGCTCACGAGGCGGAACTGTCGCTGATCCGCAAGCTGGCCGAGTTTCCGCGCCTGGTCGAGACCGCCGCCGGTCATCACGAGCCTCACCGGATCGCCTTCTATCTATATGATCTGGCGTCGGAATTTCATTCCTGGTGGAATCGCGGGCAGGACGAGCCGGGTCTGCGGGTGATCCTGGAGGCCGATTCCGCGCTCAGCCAGGCCCGGCTGGCGCTCGCGCGTGCGGTTCAGGTTGTGATTTCGGCAGGTCTTGGTATTCTTGGCGTGACCCCGATGAACGAAATGAAGTGACGTAAGTCGCATATAATGGGGTTTGGGCAGAATAACCCCCCAAATAGGGGGTGGTGACAGGCGCGGAACCCGGATGACGGACTACTACGAGGACGACTACGACCTTGAGGAAGAGGGCCAGCCGCCCAGCGCTGCCGCCCGGTTCCGCGAGCGTGTGTCCATATGGTTCGGCGCGCTCATCGCTGCAGCGATTGTCGGCGGCCTCGGCCTGTGGGTCTACGGCCTGACCCAGCGCGAGGCGACCACGATCCCGGTTATCCGCGCGGCCCTCGATCCGGCCAAGACCCAGCCCGAGCCTTCGGGCCAGGAGCCGGAAGACCAGCAGGCTATCAGCAGCTACGACGCCGGAACCGCGCCGCCGGAACCTGCAAAGCCGGAATCCTCGCCGCCGCCCGAAGGTGTGCCGGTCATCGCCTTCGCTCCGCCTCCGGAGCGCCCGGCGGCCGAGGACCTGGCGATGGGCGAGTTGCAGAGCGGCACCGCCTCGGTCGCGGAGATCGTGTCCGCCGCCGAGCCCGAGGCGCCGGCTCCTCCGGCCGGCCCTGAAGGCACCGGCAGCGACCTCGCTCCCACCGCCAGCCCGCCCGTACTGGTCCGCCCGCCGGACCTTACGCAGCGCATAGCTGCCGCGGTGGCCGCCGATTCCGAGGAGGCGAAGCTGGCCGCACTCGCCGAGGCCTCGGCGGTGCAGGTGCAGCTTGGCGCCTTCACCGAGCGCGAGCTGACCGAGGCCGAATGGGCCCGGATATACAAGGCGAACGAGGACATCCTGCATGGCCGCGCGCTGGTGGTGCAGAGCACGATCTCGGGCGGTCGCCGCTATTTCCGGCTGCGGGTCGGGCCGTTCCGCGACAGGATCGAGGCGCAGAACGTCTGCCGGGCGCTGCAGGCACGGCAGCAGGACTGCCTGGTCGCGGTGAACAACTGATGGCCGCCCGGGCAGCCATATTCGGCCTTGCGGGCTCCGAACTCTCCCCGGCCGAGCGGGCCTTCTTCGCCGAGGCGGCGCCGTGGGGCTTCATCCTGTTCGCCCGGAACGTGGAGAGCCCGGAGCAGGTGGCGCGGCTGACCGCCGAGTTGCGAGAGGCCGTCGGCCGCGATGCGCCGGTGCTGATCGATCAGGAGGGCGGACGGGTCGCCCGCCTGCGCCCGCCGCACTGGCGGCAATGGCAGCCGGTGATGCGGCTCTTCGATATGGCCGACGAGGCTGCCGCGCTGGAGGCCGCGCGGCTGCGCTACCGGATCATCGCCGAGGAACTGGCGGCGCTGGGGATCGATGTCGATTGTGTGCCGCTGCTGGACGTGCCGGTGCCTGGCGCCCATGACGTGATCGGCGAGCGCGCTTTGGGCCGCGAGGCCGAAGCGGTGGCGCGCCGGGGCAGGGCGGTCTGCGAGGGCTTGCGCGCCGGTGGCGTGCTGCCGGTTATCAAGCACCTGCCCGGCCATGGCCGGGCCGGGGCCGACAGCCACCACGAGCTGCCCCGCGTCGCGACGCCGCTGGCGGAACTGCGGGCGGTCGACTTCGCCGCCTTCCGCCCGTTGGCTCACGAGGCATTGGGGATGACCGCCCATGTGGTCTTCGAGGCGATCGATGCCCAGCGCTGCGCGACCCTGTCGCCCGCCGTGATCGGCGCGATCCGCGAGGATATCGGCTTCGACGGGTTGCTGATGACCGACGATCTGTCGATGAAGGCGCTGAGCGGCAGCATGGCGGCGCGGACCCGCGACTCGCTGGCGGCGGGTTGCGACGTGATCCTGCACTGCAACGGCGAAATGGCCGAGATGGCCGAGATCGCGGCACATGCGCCGGTCCTGACCGGCCGCGCCGCCGAACGCGCCGCCCGGGCCGAGGCCCAGCGCGGCGGGCGCGAGCCGCTCGACCTGCCGGCCGCCGAGGCGCGTTATTCGGAACTGACAGGGGAGAGGCTCCATGCCTGAAGCTATGCTGATCGAGGCGGAAGTCTTCGACACGCCGCCCCGCGACCTTGCCACCATCGAGGCCGAGATGCTCACGATCGAGGTCGGGGGATTCGAGGGGCCGCTGGATCTGCTTCTGAACCTGGCCCGGAC
>DATHZU010000167.1:0-3163 GCA_035458445.1 Thermohalobaculum sp.
CCAGGTCGAGATCTTCCAGAAGATCGCCAATGTCTCGGGCCTGGTGATGACCAAGCTCGACGGCACCGCCAAGGGCGGCATCCTGGTGGCGCTGGCCGACCGCTTCGGCCTGCCGATCCACGCCATCGGGGTGGGCGAGAAGATCGATGACCTGTCGCCTTTCGAGCCGAAGGACTTCGCCCGGGCGCTGACCGGGGCGGAGGAGTGAGCGTGCCTTCAGCAGGGCTGTGCCCGGCCGGACCCCCTCTCTAACCCTCCCCCCAACCCCCTCCCTACCCCTCCCCCCAGCGGGGGGAGGGGACAGTGGGCTACCACGGTGGCGCCCTCTCCCCCCTTGTGGGGGAGAGAGGGAGAGGGGGGGCACCAGCGCGTTCCGCGACCGTGGCGACGGGGCTGGCGCTGGCCGGAGTTGTCGTGATCGTGACTGCGCCTGGCGCGATCCTGAATGAGGCGGGATGACATCGCCGTTCGCGATGGCTATCTAGGGCGGATGGAAAAGAGACCCGAGAATCCCGTCCTGAAGTTCGTGCTGGAGATCGGCCCGCTGCTGATCTTCTTCGGCAGCTTCCGCTACGCTCGCGACCTGCTCGAGAACCCCGCCGTCTACGGCCTGCTCGAGCCGCTGGTCGGGGCGAAGGCGCTGGCCGGCGAGAGCGGGCCGCTGTTCGTCGCCACCGCCGTCTTCATGGTGGCCATCGCGGTCTCGCTGGCGGTCTCGTGGAAGACGACCGGGCACCTGCCGCGCATGGCGGTGGTCACCGCGGTGGTGGTGGCGGTTTTCGGCGGGCTGACCCTGTGGCTGCAGGACGAGACCTTCATCAAGATGAAGCCGACCATCGTCTATGGCATCTTCGCCACGATCCTGGGCTTCGGTCTGCTGCGCCAGCGGTCCTACCTGAAATACCTGATGGGCACCGCGATGCCGCTGGACGACGCAGGGTGGATGATATTCACCCGGCGCTGGGTGCTGTTCTTCCTGTTCATGGCGCTGGTGAACGAGGGCGTCTGGCGCAGTCAGACCACCGAAACCTGGGTGACCTTCAAGACCTTCGCGACCCTGCCGATGACCCTGTTGTTCATGATGCTGCAGTTCCCGCTGCTGAAGCGGCACATGGTCGAGGAAGGCTGAGACCGCGGCGCCGGGCTTCAGGTCGCCGCGCCGACCAGCGAGCGGCGGGCGGTTTCCAGGTGTTCGCGCATCAGCCGGCTGGCGGTTTCCGAATTGCGGGCGCGGATCGCCTCGACGATGCCGCGGTGCTGGCGGTTGTAGACAGCGATGATCCCGGGCTCGAGCGTAATGGTGCGCATCCGGGCCCATTGCGAGTGGCTGCGTACCTCGTGCATCTTCTGCATCATCCAGTAGATCAGAGGATTGTGCGAGCACCGCGCCAGCGCCAGGTGAAAGCGCTCGTCGGTCTCGGCGAAGACCGCGGAATCGCCGCCGCAGCTTTCCATCGCCTGAAGATGCGCTTCGGCCTTGGCGAGGTCGAAATCCGTCGAGTGCAGGACCGCCAGGCGCACCATGTGCGGCTCGATGGCGACGCGCGCATCGATCAGTTCCAGCGGCCGGGTGGTCTCGACGATCGAGCGGGTCTCGTCCTCCTCGGAGAAGGTGACATAGGTGCCGCTGCCGGCACGGCGCCTGACGAAGCCGGACTCCTCCAGCTGCCGCAGCGCCTCGCGGACGGTCCCGCGGGCGACGCCGAACTGCTCGGCAAGCGTGCGCTCCGGCGGCAGCCGGTCGTTCACCGTGAATCGGGCCGAGGCGATCTGCCTGCGCAGGGCACCTGCGATGTCGGCGGCATTCATACTGTCACGCACTCCCCGCTGCGCTGGATGTCCAGGGCTGTCGCGGCGCGGCGGACGACCCGGGCCAATGGCCTGCATGTCATCCTTGCATATACCAAAGCCGTCTGAAAGGCACAAATCCGGTTGCGCAATGGTCGATAATTGGTCAGGGTTGGTGCGCAGCGAATCGTGAGACAAGGGAGAAATATACCAATATTAGGCAATTGGTACAGTAATTGCCCAGAATTGGTGGATACTCCGGTACAGATACCGCGGGGAACTGGTCGGCCGGAAATCGGGCCAGGCCCGGCGAAGAGAGGACCGATCGAAGCCGCACCGGACCATGCCCCCGGGGAAAACCGCGGCGGAAAAATTAGGGAGGACTGAGGGGATGACCGATCTTGAAGCCTTCGTCGAAGCCGAGGGGCGCGACGAGAAGATCAAGCAGGTACGCCAGAAGATCGACGAGATGGGGATCGAGTATCTCTATCTGCAATTCGTGTCGGTCACCGGCAAGATCATGGGCAAGGGCATCCCTGCCGATCACTGGGAGAGCGTCGCCAAGAAGGGATTCCAGCTGGTCTATGGTGCAACGGTCAACCTGTTCACCAACCGGGCCGGAAACTATCTGGGCTATGGCCCGGAGGCCGCCGAGCTGATCGGTATTCCCGAGCCGGAAACCTTCATGCAGCTGCCCTGGGCGCCGACCATCGGGCGCTTCTACTGCACGCTGTTCCGCAACCGCGAGGAAAAGGAAAATCCGGGCGGCTTCCTGACCGCGGATTGCCGCGGCAACCTGCGCCGCCTGCATGCCGAATTCACCAAGAAGCACGGCACCAAGCTGCGCATCGGCACCGAGCCCGAGATGATGTGGCTGAAGTTCGACGAGGACGGCAAGCCGCGCGACGGCGTGTCGAATCCCTTCTGCTACCACATCGACCAGTTCGAGCGGCTGCGCCCGGTGTCGATGCAGGTGATCCGCTACGCCCGCAAGATGGGCCTGGACATGATCCAGGGCGACCACGAGGACGCGCCGGGCCAGCTCGAGCTGAACTGGATGTTCGACGACGTGCTGCGCAACGCCGACCGGCTGACCACCTACCGCCAGATCTGCGCCCAGGTGGCCCGCGAGAACGGCATCTTCGCCTGCTTCATGACCAAGCCCTTCATGGGCGTCTCGGCCTCGGGCTGCCACCACAACATGTCGCTGTGGCATGGCGGCGAGGACCAGTTCGTGAAATGCGGCAACGATCCAGACAACCTGCCCGGCATGGCCGGCAACTACATGTACGTCCAGGGCGGCGAGAACACGTTCATGCCGGACGACGACGACCCGCAGATGCCGGGCGCAGAGGGCCTGGTTGCCATCGGCGGT
>DATHZU010000168.1:0-2197 GCA_035458445.1 Thermohalobaculum sp.
ACCGCGGCAGCGTCGATCAGCACGTCCTCGACCGACTCGAGGCCGCGGATCCTGCCGTCGCGGAACCGTTTGAGGGTGTAGTCGATCTTGGCGCGGAACGCCGTTTCGCCGCGCCCGTCGGCCTCGAGGCTTTCGCCCCGGGCCCGTGCACGCCGCTCGTAGACCGGCCAGGCGCGCTGGAACAGATCGTCGGCATCCGGCGCGCGCTTGTTCTCCCGAACATGCGTTCCGAGCGCCGCGGCGATCACCTCGACCATATAGCCGTCGCGGCCGTCGATGACACGGTTGAAGGCGTCGGTGACGGTGCCGTCGGATGGGCCGGGCTGGCGGGTCGTGTGACCGGGCCCGGGTTCGCGGACGATGTCGATCAGCCAGTCCGGCGCCATGGCGGGCATGACCTCGGGCGGGTGGTGATCCACCTCCCACGCATAGTGGCGCCCGCTTGCGTGCAGCGACGGTGGCGCCACGACGAACCCGCCGTCGCCGCGGACGTCGATGCCCCAGCCGGCGACGTCCTTGGCGGTGCGAATGCGAATATCACTGCCGGGATGGCGGAAGAACAGGTGACGGCCGCCCGATCCCGTGATCGCCTCGGCGGTTTCGGGAAGCGGGCCATGAAGCCGTTCGAGCTCGTGCAGCGCCTCGGATCCGTTGCGGCCCTCGAGCTCGTGGTCGTCGATATCGATGACGAACGTGCCGGCGGCGGCGCCCTGGATGAGGCCCACGCCGTAGCCGCGGAAAGGGCCCTCCCACCATCCCTCGATCTGCTCCCGCGAGGCAGGCGCCGCCTGATACGCCGCCCACTGCACGGCCGGCATCTTCTCGCCGGGGCGGACGGGAACCACGCTCCAGCCGAGTGACTGGTAGAACAGCGCCCACTGGCACAGAGGTTCGTGCTGATCTTGCATCGGCGACGTCATGAACTGTCTGTTCGTGGTGTCGGGCCGGAAAGAAACGATCCCTTCCGCTCCCTGGTATTCACGGCGCCTCAGAAATCGGTGACCAGCATCGGATCCTGTGGCGCAGCAACGGTGGCGGCGGCCGGCGGCGTGACAGCCACGGCGGCGGGCTTCGCGACCGCGGTTGCCGCTGCCGGCGCCGGGTGCTCGTGTTGGCCGGCGGCCTCGAGCCCCTCGGGCCGGTCCACCCAGCCGGTGATGTCGAGTTTCGGGATGTTGGTGTTGCCCTTGCCGATGCGGGTTGGCGTCGCGCCCGAGAAGGCGACCACGGGCACCTGGCCTTGATGGTCGACGGCGTGCTTCTCGTACTCGGTATAGAGCGCATCGATGCCCATCACCGCGCCGGTGCCGGTGGTGGCGAACTCGCGCAGCCGCTCCTCGCCGAACTCTTTTGGCAACAGCACCATCACCCGGAAGCCGCGCTTCCACTCGCCGTCGGCGGGTCGCGGTGCGGGCTCGGTGAGGCTGCGGTCCCATACCCACTGCGGCGGCTCGTTCTCCGAGAACCGACCCCAGCCGGTCCGGATGCCGGCGAGATCGAAGACTGCCTTGCCGAGCTGGAACGGCTGCATGCCGGCCTCGGACGAGTGGCTCCAGTTCGAAGTGCTGGCGAGCCAGCGGATGTGGGGGACGGCATTGCCGCCGTTCTGCAGGTTGAGGGGCATGGTCGGGTCCTTTCCTGTCGGGTTTCGGTTGGTCGGTGACGGTGTCGAACTCAGAATCCCCAGATCTCGCGCGCGCAGGCGCCAGTGGTGGCGTCCCAGCGGAAGTTGCCGTAATCGGGGATGGTGAGACGGGCGAGGTCCTCGCGATCGGCGCTGAGCGCGAGGAACCGCATCAGGCAATGGGCGATGCCGGCGGCGGCCTTCATGGCGTCCCGCGCGGCGTCGGCGGAAAGCTCGAGCACCAAGGCATCGGCTTTGGTCGCGTAGCAGAAGCGCTGCGCCCGGTTGCCGGAGGCCTGCCGGTAGATCGCCCCCTGCAGCTGGTGATCGGCGCTCATGTCGGACGGCATGCGCGCCGTCGTCTTGAGATCGACGTCGAGCCCGTGATCGTCGAAGGCGAAGTCCTTGTAGCCGATGACCGGGACCGGGATGCCCTCGAGCGCGATCTCGACCCGGCTCTGGTGATGGCCTTCCGGGCGGGTCGGCACGCCATAGGGGCGCAGCGCCTCGAGGGCCGTCGCGACCATGCCGGGCGCCGCCTTCCTGCGGCCCTCGGCCGGATAGCCGACGATC
>DATHZU010000169.1:0-2740 GCA_035458445.1 Thermohalobaculum sp.
ACCGGACCGGGCGATCCAACGGTCCCGGATCCGCTCTGGGCGGTGGCAAACGACGGCAAAGAGCTCTCGGATGACGACGACGAATTCGCCTCCCATCTACGGGAAGCTGAACTCGTAATCGTCGATCCCACCCCGAACGGGGCCTCGGCGGCGCGGACACTCATTGACCGCGTCAGGACCCTCAACACGGAAGCGTTGATCGTCGCTATCACCCCTTTCGGTTTGACCGGGCCACATTCGGAATACACGGGGAGCGATCTCGTGTCTTTCCACTCGTCCGGCATGGGCCGCCTGTTGACCGGTCAGGTGGAGGACCCGATTGCTGTCCCTGCCGCGCGAGATCGGCCCGCACCCGGAGGACGGCGTCCCCGTCGAGGCGGGAATTGGCCGCTTCGGGCCTTACGTCAAGCATGGCCGGACCTTCGCCAGCCTCACCAGGGGCGACAACGTGCTGACCGTGGGGATGAACCGCGCCGTCGAGCTGATCGCCCAGAAGGCCAGCCGTGGACCGGGCCGCGGGGCAGCGCAGAAGCCGCTTCGCGAGCTGGGGGAACACCCCGATGGCGGGGCGGTCAACGTCATGAGCGGGCGTTACGGGCCTTATGTGAAATGGGAAAAGGTGAATGCGACCTTGCCGAAAGGCGCCGATCCTGCCACCTTGACACTTGAAGCTGCGCTTGAGCTTGTCGAAGCAAAGCGTAAGGCGAAGAAGAAGAAATAGCCGCGGCGTGAGACTGGCCTCGGCACGAGCCAGGAAGACCTGGATGCGCCTCTTGGTAACCGTTCTTGCTCTCATCGCGCTCGCCTCGCCGGCGGCGGCGGCGGGCAAGTACGAAGTCCAGGTCGGCGGCCAGACCCGCACGTTCAAGATCGAAGCGCCGCAGGGGCCGCGCCCTGCCCCGGCGGTCGTCGTCCTGCATGACGAGGGGCTCGCGGCCGGCAGGATCCAGCGAATTGCCAGCTTCCAGCTGAACAGGGACGGCTGGGCGGAAATCTATCCGGAAGCCCTGGGCGGCCAGTGGAACGACGGGCAGAAGCGCTCGAACGGGAAACCCTACAGCAAGGCGGACGATCTCGGCTTCATGCGTGCCATCGTGGCCCGGCTTGCGGATGACGGAATTGTCGATCCGCGCCGCGTCTTCTTCGTCGGCTCCTCCGGGGGCGGCGCGATGGTGCTGCGCGTGGTCTGCGAGGCTCCGGAACTCGCCGCCGGTGCTGCGGTGGTGGTTGCCGGCCAGCCGGAGGAACTGGAATGCATCGACGGGCCGCCGGTGCCGTTGCTGTTCATCCAGAGTGAATCCGATCCGCTGGTACCCTTCGACGGCGGGCCGGTCCGCCTGCCCGACGGATCGGAACGCGGCCGGGTGCTGCCTGCAGGCGAATCCCTGGCGCGGCTGGCCCTGCGCAACAACTGCGGGTATCGGGATGAATTCCAGATCACCGATCATTTCGACGACGGCACCCGTGTCCGGCTGCGCGCCTGGCGGGGCTGCGCCGAGCCGCTGCTGCAGTTCATCGTCGAAGGCGCCGGCCACACATGGCCTGGAAACCGCAACAGTGCCCGTGTGGAGAAAACGCTGGGCCGCACCAGCCGCGACATCTCGGCAACCTTCGAGATCGAGGCCTTCTTCAAGCAGGCCCTGCGGAAGTAGGCGGTTCTCCGTCGCCAGCCGCCGCTTTTCCGATGACCCCCTGCGATGCCCATGATATTGCGGGCCCATGAGGCATTTCCCCACCAAGGACGAGATTCTCGACTGGGTCCGCCAGAACCCCGACACCGCCGGCAAGCGCGAGATCGCGCGCGCCTTCGGCATCAAGGGCGGCGGCCGGGTCGAGCTGAAGCGCATCCTGCGCGAACTGGCCGACGAGGGGCTGCTGGCCCGCCGTCACCGGCGCCTGACCCCTGCGGGACACCTGCCACCGGTCGGTGTGCTGATCGCCGGCGAGCCCGACCGCGACGGCGACCTGTTCGCGCGGCCCGCCGACTGGGAGGGCGACCACGCCCCGCCCCAGATCCTGTATGTGCCCCGGCGCGGCGACCCCGCGCTCGGCCCCGGAGACCGGTTCCTCGCCAAGCTGCGGCCAGTCGAGGATGCCGAGGGGCTGACCTACGAGGCGCGCCTGATCAAGCGCCTGAGCGCGGCGCCGCAGCGGCTGCTGGGGATCTTTCGCGCCGGCCCCGAAGGCGGCCGGGTGATCCCGGTCGACAAGAAATCGGGCAAGGAATGGCTGATCCCGCCCGGCGCGGCCGAAGGCGCCAGCGACGGCGAACTGGTCGAAGCCGAAGCCATCGGCGGCAGGCGCCTCGGCTTGCCCCATGGCCGCATCGCCGCGCGCCTCGGCAACCCTGGCGCGCCGCGGCAGGTCTCGCTGATCGCAATGCACGAGCACGGCATTCCCTACGAGTTCCCCCAGGAGGTAATCGACGCCGCGCTGGCCGCCAAGCCCGCCCCCGCCGCCCATGGCGAGGACCTGCGCCCGCTGCCGCTGGTGACCATCGACCCCGCCGACGCCCGCGACCATGACGACGCGGTCTGCGCCGAGGCCGACGACGACCCGAAGAACCCCGGCGGCTGGGTGGTCTGGGTCGCCATCGCCGACGTTGCCTGGTTCGTCCGCCACGGCACGGAACTGGACCGCGAGGCCCGGATGCGCGGAAACTCGACCTATTTTCCGGACCGCGTGGCGCCGATGCTGCCCGAGCATCTGTCGGCGGACCTCTGCTCGCTGCACGAGGGTC
>DATHZU010000170.1:0-2828 GCA_035458445.1 Thermohalobaculum sp.
ATGATGAAGTTCTGGAACAGCTTGGCGTTCTCCACATTCGCCGCGTCCTTCAGCACCAGCACGCTGTCCATCCACAGCGGATAGCCCTCGCGCGGATAGCCGAACTGGATCGACGACTTGGCGAGACGCGCCCGGAAGGCGGCGCCGTTCCAGTACAGCGAGGCGGCGAAGTCGCCGCGCGGCATCTTCTCGGTGATGCCGTAGTCCATGGACAGCCATTTCGGCTTTGCTGCCACCAGCACGTCGCGCGCCTTCTTCAGCGCCTCCTTGTCGGTGGTGCAGGGCTCGGAGCCCACATAGAGCAGCGCGGTGCCGATCACGTCGCCCATCTCGGGCGCGACGTTGATCTTGCCCTCCAGCTCCGGCGGCGGGTCGAAGATCACGGCAGCGGTGTCGATGTCGCCGCTATAGACCTCGGTATCCACCACCACGCCGACGCTGCCCCACTGCCAGGGCGCGCTGTAGCGGCGGCCCGGATCCCAGCTCGGGTTCGCCCATTCGGCGGCGACGTTCTTGAAGTTCTCCATCTGGTCTGGGCGGGTCTCCTGCACCAGGCCTTCCTCGATGAAGATCTTCACGTAGTTGGCCGAGGGCACCACCAGGTCGAAGCCGTGTCCGCCGGCCTTGACCTTCGCCAGGGCGGTCGAGTTCGAGTCGTAATCGGTGATGGTGACCTTGACGTCGTAGGTCTCCTCGAACTTCTTGATCAGGTCGGGGCTGGTGTAGTTGCCCCAATTGTAGAGCTGCAACTCGCCCGCGGCCTGCGCCAGTCCGGTGGTGGCCAGCAGCGCGGCGCCGAGGATTCCGGCGGAAAGCTTCCATCTCATTTTTTTACCTCCCTGTTGTCTGGAACGGCGATCTTACGCGCGTCTCCGGTTGATAATAAAGAAAAGAGATACGGCCAGGACCGAGATTCCCAGCAGCGCCGTCGAGATGGCGTTGATCTCCGGGGTGATCACGCGGCGGAGCTGGCCCAGCATGTAGGTCGGCAGGGTTTCCTGCCCGGCGGACTTCACGAATTCGGTGATAACCACGTCGTCGAGCGAGATCACGAAGGCCAGCATGGCGCCCGCCAGGATGCCGGGCCACATCAGCGGCAGGGTGACCCGGCGGAAGGTCATCCAGGGCGTGGCGTAGAGATCGGCGGCGGCGGTTTCCAGCGTCAGGTCCATGCCCTCCAGCCGCGCCCGGATCGGCAGATAGGCGAAGGGGATGCAGAAGGCGGTATGGGCGATCACCAGATAGCCCAGCCCCTGGATGCCGGTCGCGGTCTTGATCAGCGCGAAGAAGATCAGCAGCGCCACGGCGGTCACGATCTCGGGCACCATCAGCGGCTGGTTGATCATGGCATAGATCGCTGTCAACCCCTTGAACTTCCGGGTCCGGGTGGTCCCCAGTGCCGCCATCGTTGCCAGCACGGTGGCAAAGAACGAGGCCAGCAGGGCCACCACGATCGACCGGATCGCGGCGTCCTGGACAAGCTCGTTGTTCCAGGCTGCCACGTACCATTGCAGCGAGAACCCCTCCCAGACGGCGATGTTCTTGCCGGCGTTGAAGGAATAGATCACCAGCGTCAGGATCGGCGCATAGAGCATCAGGAAGCAGGCCATCGCCATGGCGGTGAAGCCGGGCAGGCGCTTTAGCGAGAACGGGCGGCGTTTGGAGGGAGGCCTCATTACCGGGCCTCCGATCCGCGCTGGGCGGTGCGCACATAGAACAGCAGCGCCACCATCACGATCGCCAGCAGGGTGATCGACAGGGCCGCGCCCAGGGGCCAATTGCGCCCTGCGCCGAATTGCAGCTCGATCAGGTTGCCCAGCATCATGTTCTTGCCGCCGCCCAGCACCCGGGGCGTCACGAAGGCGCCGAGCGCCGGGATGAAGACCAGGATCGAGCCCGCCACGATGCCCGGCTTGACCAGCGGGATGATCACCCGGCGCAGCACCATCATCCGCGTGGCGTAGAGGTCGTAGGCCGCCTCGACCAGGCGGAAGTCCAGCCGCTCCATCGCCGCGTAGAGCGGCAGCACCATCAGCGGCAGGTAGACATAGGTCATGCCCACCATGATGGCGAAGTCGGTGTAGAGCATCTGGATCGGCTGATCGATCACGCCCAGCAGCTTCAGCGCGGTGTTGACGATGCCCTCGTTGCGGATCACCTCGAGGATGGCGAAGGTCCGGATCAGCAGGTTGGTCCAAAAGGGGATGGTGATCAGGAACAGCCAGACATCGCGGCTCTTCGGAGATCGCGTCGCGATGAAGTAGGCAGTGGGAAAGCCGAAGGCGAGGGTCGTCAGCGTGGTCATGAAGGCCAGCCGGACCGACCGCCACAGGATCGACATATGGGCATCCGCCAGCGAGACGGTGCCGTCGAAGATGTCCTCCTGGAACACCACCCGGAACCAGGCCTCGGTCGAGAACTCCCATTCGACGCCGCCATAGGTGGCGGCGGTCAGAAAGGAATAGACCAGCACGATCAGCAGCGGGCCCGAGGCCGCCAGGAACAGGACCACCAGCGCCGGGGTCGACAGCAGCCAGTTGCGCCGGGTCCGGCGGGCCTGCTCGGCCTCGACAAGCCCGCCACTCCTGGGGGTGCCCGCCACCTCAGTCACGCAGCACCTGTACCGCGTCGGATTTCAGCGCGATGGCCACGTCCTGGCCCTCGCGGAAGGCCTCGGCGCTGTCGCGCAGGTTCTGGCTGCGCACCACGAAGTCGGCGCCGTCGGCCAGCCGCACATGGTAATGGGTATCGGTGCCGAAATAGACGATGTTCTCGAGTCTGCCCGCCAGATCGCCCTCGGCGCCCAGCGTCGCGTGCTCCGGCCGGAC
>DATHZU010000171.1:0-9734 GCA_035458445.1 Thermohalobaculum sp.
TCAACGCCCATGGCGGGGTCGGCTGCATCTCGGTGACCGCGAACGTGGCGCCGCGCCTGTGCTCGGAGTTCCAGACCGCGATGCAGAAGGGCGACTACGCCAAGGCGCTGGAGTACCAGGACCGGCTGATGCCGCTCCACACCGCGATCTTCACCGAGCCGGGGCTGTGCGGCGCCAAGCACGGCCTGTCGATCCTGGGCCGCTGCGCCGACGACGTGCGGCTGCCGCTGGTGCCGGTGACCGAGGCGACCGGCCGGAAGATCCGCGCGGCGATGGTGCATGCCGGGTTGATCAACGCCTGACCCATGGCAACCAGAGCGAAGGGCCCGGCGAACCGCATCGCCGCCGAGAACCGCAAGGCCCGGCACCACTACTTCATCGAGGACACGCTCGAGGTCGGGATCATGCTCGAGGGTTCCGAGGTAAAGTCGCTCCGCGAGGGCAAGGCGAACATTTCCGAGAGCTATGCAAATGTCGAGGGCGGCGAGTTGTGGCTGATCAACAGCTATATCCCGCCCTTCAGCCAGGCGATGTCGGCGATGTTCAGCCATGACGAGCGCCGCCGCCGCAAGCTTTTGGTCCACAAGCGCGAGTTGGCGCGGCTGTGGCAGGCGGTGGGGCGCGAGGGCATGACGCTGGTGCCGCTGAAGCTCTATTTCAACGACAAGGGTATTGCCAAGCTGGAACTGGGCCTGGCGAAAGGCAAGAAGATGGCGGACAAGCGCGAGACCGAGAAGAGGCGCGACTGGGCCCGCGAGAAAGCCCGGCTGATGAAGGAACGCGGGTAGAAGCGCCCGCAACCTGCGCCGCGCCGCCTTGCCAAGGCGCCCGGTTTCGCGCAATGAGGCGGCCATGCCGCGCTACAAGCTGACCCTCGAATATCATGGCGGGCCCTTCGTGGGCTGGCAGCGCCAGGAGAACGGCCCCTCGGTGCAGGGTGCCGTCGAGGCGGCCCTGCGTGCGCTCGAACCGGAGGCGCCGGGGATCGCGGGCGCTGGGCGCACCGATTCGGGGGTCCATGCCACCGGGCAGGTCGCACATTGCGACCTGGAACAGGACTGGGAGCCGTTCCGCCTGGCCGAGGCGCTGAACTGGCACCTGAAACCGGCACCTATCGCGGTGCTGGCGGCCGAGCCGGTGGCCGATGAATTTCACGCCAGGTTCAGCGCCACCGGGCGGCGCTATCTCTACCGCATCATCTGCCGCCGGGCGCCGCTGGCAATCGAGGCGGGGCTTGCCTGGCGGGTGGGCTATGATCTGGACGCCGGCGCCATGCAGGAAGCCGCCGATTGTCTGGTCGGGCGGCACGACTTCACCACCTTCCGGTCGGCCAAGTGCCAGGCTGAGAGCCCGGTGAAGACGCTGGACGAGTTCCGGATCGAGCGCGACGGAACGGAGATCCGCTTCCACCTGGCGGCGCGGTCCTTCCTGCACAACCAGGTGCGCAGCTTCGTCGGCACGCTCGAGCGGGTGGGGGCGGGGAAATGGCCGGTCGCGCGGGTCGCCGAGGCCCTGGCCGCCCGCGACCGCGCCGCCTGCGGCCCGGTGGCGCCGCCGGAAGGGCTGTATCTGGCGCAGGTCACCTACGGCTGAGCGCCCCGCGCGCCTTTGCTGTCGAATTCCGGTTCGCAATCGCCTATCCTCCGGCTGCGGAGAATTGTGCGCTGTGCGGGGTCCGGGGAGAAACAGGAGTATGGCGGAGAACGATGAGACTGCTGTAGCAGGGCCCGAGCCGCTCGCGCAGTGCAGATATCCTGGCGCCGCGGACCGCCACCTGCACGGAATGCAGCCGCTGCCCACGCGGATCCCACCCGTCAGTTTCGACGCCGTCCGACGCTACCGCAGCGACCGCTACACGGTGACGACGCTGGACGGCCTGCCGCCCGGCAAGATTCTGGAGACGGCACGCGAAGTCGCCCGCTCCTTCGCACTGCGCGAGCCGATGGGCCGCTATCTGCAGCCGCCGGATGCGCCGCCCGACGGACTGATGGAATCGGAGCACACCGACCCGCTCGGCACCGAGCCCTTTGGGCCCTGGACGCGGGATAACATCATCTACTGGCTGATCCGGCAGTTCGTTCTGACCAATGCGACGAGTCCGGTCGGCGCCATCGAGGTGAACCGCGAGGTATTGAGCCACTCGCTGGCGATGCTGGATGCCGACGGTCGCGTTATGGGCGGGGCTTTCAGCGAAATCATGCCGATGGGCGGCCTGCCGCCCGAGTTCCGCAAAGGCGACATCTTCCTGGACGCGGTCATCGGGTTTCTCGAGCCGGTGTTGGAATTCCTCGGCGAGCAGGAGGCGCAGGCGCTGGCGGGGCTGGCGCGGCGCTACACGGTCTTCCGCGAGGCCAGCGTCGCCGGGCAGGTGGGGCATCATTTCCTGGTCGCCCGGACCGACGCATTGCCGCGCGACCATGCCTTCGAACTGGTCGCCGCCACCGCCGAGCATTTCCAGCGCCACGGTTGCGGCTTCATGGGGGTCGAGGCCACCAACCAGTGGACCGGCGCCGCCTGCGAGGCGCTGGGCGGCGTGCCCGTGCATTTCGCTCCCTACCGCGCGCATCAACGGGTGGCGTCGAGCGCCACGCCGCTGCCTGACCAGGTGAGCAGCCCGGACGGCTATCTGTCCGACAAGGACAGCGGTTCGATGTTCTACCTGATCAACCTGTCGGGCCTGGCGCTGGGCGGCAAGCGTGGCTACAGCCTGCCCCGCGAGGTCAGGCGGCGGCCCGGAAGCGGTTAGGCGCGCCGCGGCGCGCAGGCCAACCTCATGCCCCGACCGCCTCGCGCCGCAGCGCCTGCGGGCTGGTGTTGAACTGGCGCGAGAAGGCGCGGCTCAGCGCCTCGGGGCTGGCATAGCCATAGCGCCGGGCGACGGTCTGGACCCGCTCGCCGCGGGCGACGTCCTGGCGCGCCAGGGTCATCCGCCAGCGCCGCAGATAGGATTGCGGGGTTTCTCCCACGGTCTTCAGGAAGGTCTCGGCGAAGCGGCTTAGCGACAGGCCCGCCTCGGCGGCGAGGTCCTCGTTGCGCCAGGGGCGGCCCGGATCCTCGTGCATCGCGACGATGGCGCGGGCCAGGCGTTGATCGGCCAGTCCGGCGACCAGGCCCGGCTGAGTGGCCCCGCGGCTGATTTCCTGGCGCAGGAGCTTGATGATCAGCACCTCGCCGAGGCGGGTCAGAACCGGGCGCACGCCGCAATACCTGTTCTCGACCTCGGCCTTGAACAGGCGCAGCAGCAGCGTCATCTCCTCGTTTCCCTTGGCGTCGCAGCAGATCTTTGCCGGCAGCGCGGTCAGCAGCGGGTTGGTATCGCCTCCCCAGCTCGCATGGGCCGAGACCAGCAGCGGCTCGCCGTTGCAGCAGCGCGCCTCGGCGCGGGGAGCAAATACGACGCCATGCGGCTCGCCGGTTTGCGGGCAGCCCAGAATCGCCAGGTTTCCCTCGGCCCCCTCGGCCGGGGTCACGGACATCTCGAACCGCGAGATCAGGGCCTCGAGGCGGTCGCAATCGTGCATTTCGGTGTTCCGATCAGGTTTTTCGTCTTTTCCGGACTATAAATCCAGTTAGTGTTTTACTCAAGAATTAATCGCGTTCACCGAGAGAGAGGCCCCGATGCTGATTCCCCGCCGCAAGGTTCCCGATCTCTCGGTCGATACCGTGAGCCATGGCCGGTTCGACCTTGCCGCCCAGAAATCCGAGCGCGGCACCGTGGTCTGCTTCTACCGCGGGCTCCACTGCCCGATCTGCGCCACCTACTTGAAAGAGCTCGAGAAGCGGACGCCGGAATTCGCCGAGCGCGGTGTCGGCACCATCGCCATCAGTTCCGACGATTCCGAGCGCACCCGCGGCATGTCCGACAAGATCGAGGCAAAGGCGCTGCGCATCGGCTATGGGCTGCCGCTGGCCAAGGCACGGGAATGGGGCCTCTACATCTCGACCGGACGCGGCAAGACGTCGATCGGTATCGACGAGCCAGCACTGTTCGCCGAGCCGGGGCTGTTCATGATCGGAGCCGACCAGACCCTGTACTATGGCTCGGTCCAGACCATGCCCTTCGTCCGGCCGCATTTTTCGGAACTGGTTTCGGCGCTGGATTTCGCCATCGCGAAGAACTACCCGGCCCGCGGTGAATATACCGGCGAGGTCTGAGCAGACGGCACAGTGTGTCACTTTGGCGTGAGAACCGTTTCTGACGTGATCCGGGATGGCCATGTCAGCGTAGAGTAGCAGGAGAAGACCATTCCGCCCGCAGGAAGGATGCCACGAGATGGGTAGCAATTTTCCACCGGTCACCAGCGCGTCGAGCTCGGCGGTGACGCGCGAGGCGATGGCGGCCGAACTGCTCGACTCGGAAACCGAAGTGGCTCTGGCCCGGGCCTGGCGCGACCATGCCGACGAGCAGGCCCTGCACCGGCTGGTCACCGCCTATATGCGCCTGGCGATTGCGATGGCGGCCAAGTACCGCCGCTACGGCGCGCCGATGAACGACCTGATCCAGGAAGCCGGCGTCGGCCTGATGAAGGCGGCGTCGAAATTCGACCCCGAGCGGGGCGTGCGCTTCTCGACCTATGCGGTCTGGTGGATCAAGGCGTCGATCCAGGACTATGTGATGCGCAACTGGTCGATGGTGCGCACCGGCTCGACCTCGTCGCAGAAGTCCCTGTTCTTCAACCTGCGCCGGGTCAAGGCCAAGATCGAGGCCGAGAACGGCGCCGGGGACCGCGACCTCACGGCAACCGAGATCCGGCGCGAGATCGCCGAGGAGCTGGGCGTGCCGCTGCGCGATGTCGACATGATGGAAGCGCGGCTGGCCGGCGCCGACTTCTCGCTGAACGCCGCCCAGGCGGGCGACGATGGCCGGGAATGGGTCGAGACGCTGGAAGATGACAGCCCGCAGGCCGAGGAGCACGTGGCGCGCCAGTCCGACATCGGCCGGGCACGGGCCTGGCTGGAGCAGGCCTTCGAGGCGCTGACCCCGCGCGAGCGGATGATCATCGGTGCGCGCAAGCTGGCCGACCAGCCGGAGACGCTGGAGAGCCTCGGCATCAAGCTGAAGCTGTCGAAGGAGCGTGTGCGGCAACTCGAGGCGCAGGCGCTGCGCAAGATGCGCCGGCGGCTGGAAGCCGACCATGGGTCCGCCGCGGCGGAACTGGCGGCCGAGATTTGACGGCGTTGGGCTGACCGGGTCGGTCTTGCCTTTCCTTACCGCGAGCGCAGGAACCCGACCACCTCGTAGGTCTCGGCCAGGATCGGCTCGGCCAGTGCGGCGGCGCGGTTGGCACCGTCGCCGAGGATGCGGTCGATCTCGGCCGGGTCGGCCATCAGCCGGGTCATCTCGCCGGTGATCGGGGTCAGGTGGCTGACCGCCAGATCGGCAAGCGCCGGCTTGAATACGCCGAAGCCCTGCCCGGCGAATTCCGTCACCACCGCCTCGGCACTGGTCCCGGAAAGCGCCGCGTAGATGCCCACCAGGTTGCGCGCCTCGGGCCGGCCCTCCAGCTCCTCCAGCGTCTCGGGCAGCGGCTCGGGATCGGTGCGAGCCTTGCGGATCTTCGATGCGATGGAATCGGCATCGTCGGTCAGGTTGATCCGGCTCATGTCCGAGGGGTCGGATTTCGACATCTTCTTGGTGCCGTCGCGCAGGCTCATAACCCGCGGCGCCGGGCCGCCGATCAGCGGCTCGCACAGCGGGAAGAAGTCCGGCACGTTGAAGTCGTTGTTGAACTTCTGGGCGATGTCGCGGGCCAGTTCCAGATGCTGCTTCTGGTCCTCGCCCACCGGCACATGGGTGCCGCGATAGGCGAGGATGTCCGCCGCCATCAGCGCCGGATAGATATACAGCCCCGCCGAGGCGTTCTCGCGGTTCCTGCCGGCCTTGTCCTTGAACTGGGTCATTCGGTTCAGCCAGCCCAGCCGCACCACGCAGTTGAAAATCCAGGCCAGTTCCGCATGGGCGGGAACCTGGCTCTGGTTGAACAGGATCGAGCGTCTGGGGTCGAGGCCGCAGGCGAGGAAGGCGGCGGTCACCTGCCGCGTCGCATCCTTCAGCGCCGCCGGGTCCTGCCAGGTGGTGATCGCGTGCAGGTCGACGACGCAGTAGATCGTCTCCATGCCGCCGTCCTGCAACTCGACGAAGCGCCGGATGGCGCCGAGATAGTTGCCCAGCGTCAGCTGCCCGGTGGGCTGGACCCCGGAGAAGACGCGCGGGGTGTGGGTGCGGGGCTGGTTCATGCGGTCTCGCTTGCCTGATCGATTTTCAGCGGCCTTCTATGGTCCGCGGCCCGGCCCGCGTCAAGCCGGGCCATGGCGCCGGCCGCGCCGAATCGCTAGAACGCGCCCATGAGCATGTCCGATCTCGCCCCCGCCCCCGCCCGGGTCCATCCGATCCTGTGGATCATCGTTACCACGATGGTTGGCTTCGAGCTGATGTTCGCCGCCGTGGATGCCGGCTGGGCGCCGGAGAGCCTGGGGCGGGATCATATCTACTACCGCTTCGCCTTCCTGGACCTTCTGTTCGACCATTGGCGCGGCCAGGTTCGGATCGAGTTCATATACGGGACGCCCGAGGACACACTGCGGCTGCGGACCTTCCTGACCCACGCCTTCCTGCATGGCGGCTGGCTGCATCTGGCCTTCAACGGCGCGGCCTTCCTGGGGCTGGGCCATGCCATTGTCCAGGCCGTCGGGATCGCCCGGTTCCTGGTCATTTTCGCGGCCTGCGCCATCGCCGGCGCGCTGGCATTCGGGCTCATCGCCCAGGCCAATGGCCCGATGGTCGGCGCCTCCGGCGCGATCTTCGGCTTCCTCGGGGTCGTGACCGCCTGGCAGGAGCGCGCTTTGCGGCTGGCGGGCCGCAGCCGGGCGATGATCTGGAAGCGTATCGCCGGACTGGTTGCGATCAACGCCCTGCTGGCCCTGGGACTGGGCGGCTTGCTGGCCTGGGAGGCGCACCTGGGCGGCTGGGTCGCGGGCTGGCTGCTGGCAGGGCTGTTCCGGCCAATGCGCGGGCCAGTCTCCGGATTCTGACCCTCCTCAGCCCCGCCGCCGCATCGCGTCGCGGATATCGGTCGCGCGGAAGGCCTTCAAGGCCAGCGCCGCACCCAGATAGACCGCGGCGCCCAGGGCAACTACCGCGACCAGCCCGGCCACATGCCGGTCCGGCAGCAGGCTCGCTTGAAGCTCGGCGGCTCCCAGCACCGCCGCGCCCATCGCCGCTGCGGCCAGCGCCATGCGCGGCATCCGCGCCGCCAGCCGCGCATCGATGGCGATCTCGTCTCCGAACCGTCTCGCGCCGCGCCACAACAGGTAAAGGTTCGCCCAGCCTGCCAGCGTTGTGCCCACCGCCGCCGCGATGAAGCCGATCAGCGGCGCGCCGCCTACTGCGACGACCACATTGACCAGCATCGACACCACCGCGTAGTTCAGCGGCGTCCGGGTGTCCTCGCGGGCGAAATAGGCCGGTTGTACCACTTTCTGCAGCACGAAGGCCGGCAGACCCAGGGCATAGATCGCCAGCGCCGTTGCGGTCGCCTGGGTGTCGGAGGCGCCAAAGGCTCCGCGCTGGTAGAGCCCGGCGGTGATCAGCTCGGGCACGACCACCATCGCCACGGCGGCCGGCAGCGTAAGCAGCAGGCAGAACTCCGCCGCCCGGTTCATCGACGCCGCCGCATGGGCACTGTCGCCCGCGCGGACCCTGCGCGAAAGCTCCGGCAGCAGCACGACGCCGATGGCGACACCAACCACGCCAAGCGGTAGCTGATAGATCCGGTCAGCATACCACAGCCAGCCGACGGCGCCTTCGAAATAGCTGGCGACCTGGGTGCCGACCAGCAGGTTGATCTGCAGTACGCCCCCGGCCAGTGCCGCCGGGATGCCGAGGCGCACCAGGCGCTTCACATCCGGCGTCAGCCGCGGTCGGCGCAGCGCCAGCCGCATTCCGGCCCGGCGTGCCGCCCAGACGACCAGTCCGAGCTGCACGATTCCCGCGGCGAACACCGCCCAGGTCAGGGCGGGACCGATCTCCCAGCCCAGCCCGCCGCCGGCCAGCATCGCGCCGATCAGCACCACGTTCAGCAGCACCGGCGCGGCCGCCGCCGCGGCAAAGCGGCCGAAGGAATTGAGGATGCCCGAGAACAGCGCCGCCAGGGAAATGAAGACGATGTAGGGGAACACCACCCGCGAATAGGCCACCGCCAGGTCGAACTTGCCGTCCTGCTCGAAGCCGCTGGCCAGCGCCAGCACGAACCAGGGCATCGCCAGCTGCGCCACCAGGGTCAGCGCGATCAGCGCTGTCAGCAGCGCCGCCATCGCCTCCTCGGCGAAGCGCCGTGCTTCGTCGGCGCCGTCGCCCTCCAGCTTCTTGGCGAAGATCGGGATGAAGGCCATGTTGAAGGCCCCTTCCGCGAAGAAGCGGCGGAACATGTTGGGCAGCCGGAATGCCACGAAGAAGGCCTCGGCCACCGGCCCGGCGCCCAGATAGCGGGCGATCAGGATGTCGCGCACGAAGCCCAGCACCCGGCTGGCCAGGGTCCAGCCGCCGACGGTGGCGAAGGCGCGCAGCAGGCGGATCGGCGCGGGCGTCATGACCGGCGCATTCCGGTTGCACCCCGGGCGCCCTGCGCTGGCGCGCCCGGTCTGCGCCGGTGCGTTGCCATGTGGTCGTTGGTCATGTGGGCGCCGCCTCGGTGGGGGCGATGCCCTCGACCGCCTCGATCAGCCGCTTCTCGATCAGCTTCAGCTTCTGCTCGCTGCGGATCTTGTGGCCGAACAGGTCCTTCACATAGAAAACGTCCACCGCGTGTTCGCCATAGGTGGTGATGACCGCCGTGACGATGTTGATATTGAGCGCGCTCAGCGTCCGGGTCAGCACGTGCAGCAGGCCCAGCCGGTCGCGCGCATTGACCTCGATCACCGTATGAAGCTCCGAGGCGTCATTGTCGAAAACGATCCGGGTCGGCACCGTGAAGCTCAGCTCGCGCGCCTTCTCGCGGCGGCGTTCCTGCAGCGCGTCGCGGGTGATGACCTCGCCCTTCAGAGTGCGCTCGATGGTGCGCTTCAGGCGTGGCAGGCGGCTTTCCTCGAAGGGGTGGCCGTCGCGGTCCTGGATCCAGAACACCGAGCAGGCCATGCCATCGGCGGTGGTGTAGGTGCGCGCGTCCACGACGCTGGCGCCGGCCAGCGCGAAGGCTCCGGCCATGCGCGAGAATATCCCCGGGTGGTCGGCCATGTAGAGGCAGGCCTTGGTGGCGTCGTGGCTCTCGTCCGGCAGGAAGCGGCTTGAGAACTGGTCGGTATCCCGGGTCTCCTGCGCCAGCCGGGCCAGGATTTCCTGCGTGTCCGGGTCCAGGCCCAGCCAGTAGGGCGGGTAGTGGCGCGCCAGCTCGGCGTTGCGCTCGTCCTCCGACCAGTCGGCGAGCCGCCCGGCCAGCGCGGCCTGCGCCTCGCGGAGCCGCTCGGCGCGGCTGGCCTCGCCGCCGCCGGTCAGCACGTCGCGGGTGTCCCAGTAGAGCTTGCGCAGCAGCTGTGCCTTCCAGTTGTTCCAGACCCCCGGCCCGACGCCGCGGATGTCGCAGACGGTCAGCACCAGCAGCAGCCGGAGGCGTGTCGGGCTCTGGACGATATTGGCAAAGTCGCGCACCGTGCGCGGGTCCGAGATGTCGCGCTTCTGCGCCACGTCGGACATCAGCAGGTGGTGACGCACCAGCCAGGCCACCATCTCGGTCTCCGCC